>NZ_JBFVFE010000026.1:0-59724 GCF_052728615.1 Mariniflexile sp.
TTATCCGAAAAGATTACTTTTACCACATAAAATAAATGTTTAAAATAGCAAATTAATCGCTTGCGGATTTAAGGTATATATTGGAATAAGCGGGACCATTTCACATTGTGAACACATTTAAAGTTTTTCAATTGGCTAAAAAATTATCCTTTTGCACCCATTTTTTATCTTTTTTTAGTTCCGTAGCGATGCTATGCAACTAAAAAAAGCCTTCAACTGGTTACAAAATGATTAATTTTCGCCTCAATCAAAAACTTTAAATGAGTTCTGTAACAAACTTTTTAAAGACCTTTTAAGCATTTCACCAAGATTAAAGGAAGTAATTTATATCTTTACTTTTTTAATTTTTCAACTATGCAAATCAACGATAAATCTGGAGTAAAAGACTATGTAGCTAATACACAACGCTACGAAACCATGACCTACAATAGAACAGGAAAAAGCGGCGTGCTTTTACCTGCATTATCTCTTGGTTTATGGCATAATTTCGGGTTTGTGGACACCATCCAAAATGGCAGGGACGTATTGAGATGCGCTTTCGATTTGGGAATCACGCATTTTGATTTGGCCAATAATTACGGACCGCCTTATGGTTCGGCCGAGGAAAACTTCGGAACGATATTTAAAAAAGATTTTAAAAATTACCGGGACGAATTATTCATTGCCAGTAAAGCGGGTTATGATATGTGGCCGGGGCCTTATGGTAATTTAGGATCCAGAAAATATTTAATCTCCAGTCTGGACCAAAGTTTAAAACGTATGGGATTGGATTATGTTGATATTTTTTATCACCACAGACCAGACCCCGATACGCCATTGGAAGAAACCATGGGCGCTTTGGCAGATATAGTGCGCCAAGGAAAAGCGTTGTATGTTGGTATTTCCAATTACCAGCCTAAAGAAACCCAAGAAGCGGCGGACATTTTAAAGCGATTAAACGTGCCATTTATATTGCACCAAGCGCGTTATTCGATGTTTGACCGTTGGGTTGAAAACGGCCTTTTAGAAACTTTAGAACAAAACGGTGTGGGCTGTATTGCCTTTTCCCCCTTGGCACAAGGCATGCTTACCGATAAATATTTGAAAGGAATTCCAAAAGATTCCCGAGCGGCAAAAGATTTAACGTATTTGAATGTGGATACGGTAAACAGTAATCTGGAAAAAGTAGAGCGATTGGATGCTTTGGCTAAGGAACGCGGACAAAAACTATCGCAAATGGCATTGGCTTGGATTTTAAGACAGCCACAGGTTGCCTCTGTATTGATTGGTGCCAGTTCGCCTAATCAATTAAAGGAAAATGTAAAGGCTTTGGATAATTTAAGTTTTACTGAAGATGAATTGAAGTTGATTGATAAGATTGTTTCTTAAAACTACTCTTTCACAATAATAATAGTCGCTTTTACCCCAGTAGCAAGATTCCAACGGTTTGCTGAAACTAAATTGCCCATGTCGTCAACCACTCTAAATTCGGCGGTGTTGGGTCCTGATTCTCCTTGGTTCAATGCTAAAAAATCTATTTTATTAAATCCCTTTTGCAAATCGAGTTTAAATCCGCTAAAGCCTCCGTTTAAAAATACTCTAGCTTGCACCACATCGTCGTTTACCAAAACCTGGATTAAATCGCCATCTACATAGCCATGATCTCTGTAGGCTATGTTTACAAACTTCGCTTTGCTCTTAAAATCCCCAAAATATTGGTCGGTTGTACTGCCGTTCCGTGCTTCAACTTCCGCAGGTGTTAATTTTGTGTCGGCGAGTTGGTCATTTAGCTGTTTCGTGTAAAGTTCTCCAGGATTGCCGAATTTTTCGCCAAATAACGAAAATTCCTTTTTAGGCAATTCCACCCCAGTAGATAACTTGGGGACATTTAAAGTGCCAAAAGTCTGGTTGTTTTCAATGGGTTTTGAAGGTGTTATGGTAGGCGTTGTTGCAGTTTCCTTTTTGCTCTCAACAGCAGGAATTGCAGTAGATTTGTTTTGGCTATCTAACTGCGCATTCAACAACAAAATTGAAGTGAAAAAAATAAAAAATGACAAAAATAGCTTCATTAATTTTATGTAATAATTTTGTGACTTACAAAACTTAAAAACTTCATTTATAAGTCAAAGATATTTTTTTATCTTAAAAACGAAGACTTAAGTACTCATATTTTACATTCATTTAACAAAAACTATTCCTAATTATGGGATAATCTGTTTTTTCTTAAAAAATCAACCTTCTTAATTGATCGATTACGCCTTCCCTATGTCGTTCAAATTGTTAAATTTTGTTAATTTATTACTTTGTTATACATAGTACTGTAACAAAATTGTTTTGTGGTCGTCTATCTTATATAAATCAATTAAAAAACAAAAAATCATGAGAACTTTAAACAACAATCAATTAACAGACACTCCTAAAAACACAAAGAGTCATGTGTGGAACAGCAAAAGACGTTACAGATGGTAACGTCTTTTTTTCAAATTAATTCATCAATAAAATCAATCAAAATGCGAACAGTTATTAAAACATCAAATCACCTGAATACCAGAATACAAGATTCTGTAATAATCAACAAAAGAATTATTGGCATCTACAACACATCAGAAGGTATTTGGAAAGGTGTTAATCGATATGCGCATTAAGTAAGTTTCTGAAGCCATGTAACTTATGGTATTGTTTTTGTGAGGCATTAATTACATTAACAAATAAAAATCCATACACATGAGACGATCAAATTTAATGCCCGAAGTAAATGCAGGGTCTATGGCAGACATTGCATTTTTGTTACTTATTTTCTTTTTGGTTACGGCTACCATTTCTTCAGATGAAGGAATAAACAGAATGCTTCCCAGCGAGTGCCCACCCGGAATTGATTGCACCAATCCTATTAATGAACGGAATATTTTAAGAATTGTTATTAACAATAATGATGAAATAATGTTGGGAAAAGATATTGTTTCCATTGAGGAAGTAAAGGATATTGCCAAAAATTTTATTGATAATAATGGTGACGGCAGTTGTACCTATTGTAATGGGAATAAAGTGTTGAGTGCCTCTGATAGCCCTAAAGAAGCGGTGGTTTCTTTGCAAAACGGACAACAAACTTCGTACAAACAATATGTTGCTGTTCAAAATGAATTAACTAAAGCATATTATGAGTTGAGAAACACCTATTCTGAAAAAGTGCTAAAAAAACCTTCCGATAAACTTTCAAAAGAAGAATTAAAAAAAGCAAAAAACGCCTACCCTTTTATACTTTTAGAGGCTGAAATAAAGTAAGCCTATTTTTTAATATAGAATGAAAATATTTCATAGTATTAAAATAATCAGTAGTTTTTGACCCCTCCGCCTATCGGCACCTCCCCTTAAAAAAAGGGGAGGAATTTATAGGGGCAGTTCACAATCCGTGAGTATTTTCGTAAGTAGCCTAGAACTTAAGCAATTAATTTATACCGTTACACAGCGTTTTTATTCCGATTATATAATTCAGTTTCATTTCTTTCAAATGGTGGAATAGCAATATCAAATTCCCAAGTTTCTTTAATTTCAGGAAATATTTCTCTTATTTTTTCTCCAAATACAAACCAACCTTTGGTGCTTTCACTAATTTCAAAACTTCTTTCTTTATCTATATCTACAAAAAGACAAATTTCGTCAACTGCTAATAAATCAACTTTATAAGCCAAAATTCGATTAATTTCATTCCATTTCGTTTTTGTCAATTTTCCGTTAAGCATTAATTCAAATCCTATTTCGTTGTAATTGAAAAGTCCATTTGTGCTATATAAATGCTTAAATTCCTTTTCTCGTATTAATTTTGCTTCTTTACTATTTTCGCTGATAAACCTATTATTTAGATTAACAAACTTCAATAATAAGACAATCGAACCAATTCCGAAAAACCCAATTATAACCCAAGTCATAATTTGGGATTTATCCATTATTGTCAGTCCGACAATTGAGAAAGTCAAACAGATAATTCCAGCGAGTAAATCACTATATTTTTTTCCAATTATTATATTTTTATCGTCAGTTTTCAAATGTTGGATTACTTGATTATATACTTAACTATTTTTTAATGGAATCCAAAGGTTTCAAAATTCCATAGGAAATTGAAACCTTTTTTCTGCCCCATTTTCTTGCGGCTTTCACATCGGTGCCCATATAAATATCTATTTTATTCCTCCAACGCGGGTGCATCCTGTCTTTCACAAAATAAATACTATCAAACCCTTTAATCTTTACAGGTGTATCGCGTTTCAAACCTTTTCTGTACAAATCCCTAGAAACCGCAATATACCTAAGTCCGGGTTTTAAACTATCGCCAAATGCGGTGATATGTGGATTGGAATTGGTTTGAGCAGCTACCGAATTATAAGCCGAGGCAGAAACTTTCAGGTCGTGCCAGGTATAAAGCTCTTCAAAAGGAACATGCACTTCCTTTTTACAACCATACACAACCAACAAAAACAGTATGACGAAAAGCTTTTTAATTTTATCAAAGGTTTAGATTTTAAAGATACAAAATAACTATTATGTTTATATTGTAACAAAAAAGAGAGCTTTTGGCTCTCTTTTCTGTTAAGAAATTTTAACTTGCTTAACGGGTTTTCTCTTGGCTTCCTCTCTTTTTGGAAGATGGACTTTTAAAATACCATCATTATAATCTGCCGAAATTTTGTCAGCATCCACAGAATCTGGAATGGCAAATGTTCTATTAAATGAAGAATATCCAAACTCTCTGCGTGTATAGCTCTCCGTTTTTTCGCTGTTCTCTGTTTTTGACTCGACACCGATTGATAACACATGATTATCAACATTAATTTCGAAATCAGATTTTTTCAACCCCGGAACTGCCATGTCTATCACAAACTCGTTATCAGAATTTATAACATTGACCGCTGGCAAAGTGATACCCGTATTGAAATTGGACATAAACTCTGTTCCTAACCCTTTACCTAGCATATCATCAAACCAAGATGGTAAATTGGGTAACAAATTAAAATTGGATTCTGATGGCTTTTTATTGCCATTTTTAACTGTTGGAATTAAAGTACTCATAATTAAATATTTTAAAGTTATACAATTAATTTTATAGTGTACAATCAAATAAAATACCAATCAAAAAAAACTGAAAAATTTTCAGTAAAACTGACATTTTTTCATTTTAAAGCACTTATTGGTAGTCATTTAGTCAATATTTAAACAATTCGTTTAAAGCAATCTCAAATCTATTCTTAGGCAAATACTGTGTTTCCAATTGCGGTGCAAAAGGAATGGGTGTTTCCAAACTTCCAACACGTATTACAGGGGCATCCAAATACTTAAAACAGTTTTCCATGATTAAAGCGGAAATATCGCTGGCGATACCACCAAACAACGAATCTTCATGCAAAATAATGGCTTTTCCAGTTTTTTTGACTGAAGCGTAAATAGCTTGGGTATCCATTGGCTGAAGCGTTCTTAAGTCGATAACATCGGCTTTAATAGTTGGGTTTCTGTCTAAAGTTTCCAAAGCCCAATGGACCGCGGCTCCATAACTAATGATGGTAATATTGCTGCCTTCTCTAATTATTGAAGCTTTTCCAAATGGCAACGTATAATAATCGGTTGGAACATCCTGACGAATACTTCTATATAAACCTTTATGCTCAAAAAACAACACAGGGTTGGGGTCGTTCATTGCGGTATTCAACAAGCCTTTGGCATCATAAGGAAATGCGGGGTAAACCACTTTCAATCCAGGTGTTTTGGTAAACCAAGCTTCATTGGTTTGCGAGTGAAACGGGCCCGCAGCTACCCCACCACCACAAGGCATTCTTAAAACCACATCGGCATTTTGACTCCATCTATAATGTGATTTTGCTAAATAATTCACTACCGGGTTAAAACCTGAAGTAACAAAATCGGCAAATTGCATCTCAACCACGCTTTTAATGCCTGCGATGGATAAACCCATGGCGGTTTCTATGATTGCGGACTCACAAATGGGCGTATTGCGAACGCGCTCCTTTCCAAATTGCTCCAAAAATCCTTCAGTTATTTTAAAGGCGCCACCATATTCTGCGATATCTTGACCCATGATCACTAAGTTTGGGTGACGTTCCATACTTTGTTTCAAGCCTTCGGAAATGGCATCTATAAATCGAACTTCTTTAGTTTCATAAGAACCATTAACTTCTTGATATACAAATTTTTTATAAACATCATCTAATTCGTTGGTCTTATTGGGAACGATGTCTTCTTCCGCGAAAGCGATATCCAAATGTTCATTGATTTCATTTAAAATAGTTTCCTTTATGGATGTTACATCACTCTCAGATAAAATACCTTGTCCTTTTAAAAACGCTTCATAATTAACAACAGGGTCATTTAAAGCCCAAGAATCCATAAGTTCCTGTGGCACATATTTAGTGCCACTCGCCTCTTCATGCCCACGCATTCTAAAGGTTTTAAATTCCACTAAAATTGGTCGTGGATTGTGGCGAACATTCTCTGCAATATCCCGAACTCGGTTATAAACTTCTAAAACATTGTTGCCATCAATAATATGCGATTCCATGCCGTAACCCGCGCCCTTATCGGCAATGTGCTGGCAATTGTACTGCTCGTTGGTGGGAGTTGAGAGTCCGTAACCATTATTTTCAACACAAAACAAAACGGGCAATTGCCAAACGGAAGCAACGTTCAGCGCTTCATGGAAATCGCCTTCGCTCGTCCCTCCTTCACCGGTAAAAACAGCCACAACGTGATTTTGGCTGTTCAATTTTGACGCTAATGCAATCCCATCTGCAACCCCTAATTGAGGTCCCAAATGCGAAATCATCCCTACAATTTTATGGTCCTGGGTACCAAAATGAAAAGAACGGTCCCTACCTTTTGTAAACCCTGAAGCTTTCCCTTGCCATTGCCCAAATAATCGATATAAAGGAATGTTTCGGGATGTAAAAACCCCTAAATTTCTGTGCATGGGCAGTATATATTCGTCTTTATCTAAAGCCAAAGTGACCCCAACGGCTATAGCTTCTTGCCCAATACCCGAAAACCATTTGCTTATTTTTCCTTGGCGCAATAAAATAAGCATCTTCTCCTCAATCAACCTTGGTTTCAAAAGGGCTTTGTACAGATTTAATAAGGTGTTGTTATCAAGATTATTAATTTGGAAATCCATATTTAAAGAAGCTGAATTTTTAATAACATATTGAAATGTTTTATACTCAAATATACCATAAAAAGTGTAAATCAATCATAAAGTTAACCGAAATAGATTGCATTAATCTATGTTTTGTTTTTGTACATTTGTGTTACACCATACTCAACTCGTTTAAACTTTTTAGCCAATTGAAAAAGTTTAAATGAGTTCATCAAAATAATTCCTTATGAATATTGTACCAAGTGTAGATTTAAATGATTTTATTTCCGGCGATGCAGCCCGAAAGCAAAAATTTGTGGATGCTATAGGAAAAGCATACGAAGACATTGGGTTTGTGGCATTAAAAGGTCATTTTTTAAGCGATGCTTTAGTCGATAATCTATATAAAGAAGTGAAGAATTTTTTCAGTTTGCCTGTTGAAACCAAACGGAAATATGAAATTCCAGGTATTGGCGGCCAACGTGGTTATGTGTCTTTTGGAAAAGAAAGTGCAAAGGGAAAAAAAGAAGGCGACTTAAAGGAATTTTGGCATTTTGGACAGTATGTTGAAGACAACCCTAAATTAGAAGCAGAATATCCCAAAAATGTTTTAGTGGAGGAACTTCCGGAATTTAATAAAGCAGGCAAGGAAACCTATAGAATGCTGGAAAAAACAGCAAAATATGTATTAAGAGCCTTGGCCTTGCATTTAGGTTTGGAAGAAACGTATTTTGATGATTACATCCACAATGGAAACTCCATTTTAAGACCCATCCATTATCCACCAATAACCGAAGAACCAAAAGAAGCAGTGCGTGCAGCAGCACATGGCGATATTAATTTAATAACCCTGTTAATGGGTGCCCAAGGTCGTGGATTGCAAGTCCAAAACCATAAAGGTGAGTGGATTGATGCCATTGCGGAGCCTGATGAGTTGATGATCAATGTGGGAGATATGCTATCGAGGCACACCAATAACAAATTAAAATCGACCATACACCGCGTTATAAACCCACCCCGTGAACTTTGGGGGACTTCGCGTTATTCCATTCCGTTTTTTATGCACCCCATAAGCGCTATGAGATTAGACGTGCTGGAAGGTTGCATAGATAAGGACCACCCGAAAGCTTTTGATGATATTACTGCGGGCGAATTTTTGAATGAACGCTTGATAGAACTTGGTTTGATTAAGAAATGAGTGTACAGTCGCAGTAAACAGTCTGAAAAAGCCCCTCAATCCCCAAAGGGGAAGCCAAAACT
Organism: Mariniflexile sp.; assembly: GCF_052728615.1. NCBI lineage: Bacteria > Pseudomonadati > Bacteroidota > Flavobacteriia > Flavobacteriales > Flavobacteriaceae > Mariniflexile > Mariniflexile sp. Next base: position 8,375 of record NZ_JBFVFE010000026.1, read on the forward strand.
GAAAACTGAGACTGCGACTGCGACTGCGACTGAAAACTAAAAAAAATGGATTTACAAGACCAATTAAAAAACCTGTTCCCAGAACACATTCAGGAAGGACCCGTAGGCGATTCGGAAAATGCATCAAAAATTTGGATGCAAGACGAACCCATAATTTGTAAATACGAAAAACGCAAAGGCAAGCCCATCACCATTTTAGAAGGTTATACCGGCGCATCGGAAGATTTTAAGATTTTGGCAAAAGAGATAAAAACCACCCTAAGTGTTGGCGGTAGTTTTAAGGACAATAAAATCATCATTCAAGGTGATTATCGCAATAAAATCATGAAAATGCTAAAAGACAAAGGTTTTAACGTAAAACGCGTGGGCGGTTAATTATGGACAAATTACCACTTCATATAACCAATGGTACGGCGCTTACCAAGTTTATAAATGAATTGAATATTGAAGGAGAAAAGCTTACATGGCAAGAAATGTTGTGTGAAGGACCCACGGTAGAACAGGTGTATTCTGCCGGGTTTTTGAAACTCAGGAAAACTTTTTTCAGGTCTTTTTATGATATTGATTTAAATGTTGCGGAAATTGAATCGGAATTGGACAAATTGAACCATCCAGAAAATTATTCTGAAATTATATTGTGGTTTGAATACGATTTGTTTTGCCATATTAATATGTTAGCGGTCATAAGTTTAATCCACCAAAAAAAAATAGACCTTCCCCTCTACTTGGTCTGTAGTGGTAGAGTGGATAGAAGCAAAAATTTAAAAGCTTTATCAGAACTTAATTCCGGGGCATTATTGAAGCATTACAGAGATAAAGTGGAACTGAAACCAGAAGATATCGATTTAGCATTGACGGTTTGGGGCATTTACTGCGGAAGAGACCATAATTTATTCAAACCTTTTATAGTAAAAACGTCTTCTTTCAAATATTTAAGTAATTGTTTAAAAGCCCATTTAGAGCGTTTTCCTGAAACTAAAGATGGCTTGAACGTGTTAGAACGCAATGTACTGGAAATAGTAAAGGATAAAAAAATAAAATCCAGACATCATTTGCTTGGTTACGCCCTTAATTACCAAGGGTATTATGGTTATGGCGATTTGCAAATATCGAGAATCATAGAGAAATTAAGTCTCTTTTTTGATGAGGACGATAGTGGCATAAAATTAAATAGAAAAGGCCATTTAGCATTAATTGGACAGCATAATTTTTCGTTGGAAATTGATAATTCCATGGATTTTGGCGGTGTCAACAAATTCGATTTCCAATTCAATAAAAAGTTAAATAAATTAGTAAAAACAGTACGCAATGCCCATTAAGGAATCTGAACTTATATTAAATCCTGACGGAAGTGTTTACCACTTAAACCTGAAACCAGAAAACGTTGCCAAAACCGTTATTTTGGTGGGCGATCAAGACCGTGTGGAAAAAGTATCGAAGCGTTTTGATAGCGTCGAATTTAAAACACAAAAACGCGAGTTCAAAACCCATACAGGAGCTTATAAAGGCAAACGAATATCGGTCATTTCCACAGGAATTGGACCAGATAATATTGATATTGTTCTAAATGAATTGGATGCCTTGTTTAACATCGATTTAAAAACCAGAAAACCCAAAGAAACCATTACCAGTCTTGATATTGTAAGAATTGGCACATCGGGTTCATTACAAAACGACATTCCCGTGGACAGCTTTGTTTTAAGCACCTACGGACTGGATTTGAATGGGATGTTGCATTCCTATCAAATAAACGCTGTTTCAAACCCTGATATAGAAGATGCATTTATAAAACAAACCCATTGGCATATTAATAAAGCACGTCCCATCGTTATAAAAAACAGTGAATCCTTAGAGAAAAGTTTAGAAAGTGAAGGCGTTTATAAAGGAATCACCGCTACTGCTGGCGGATTTTATGGCGCTCAAGGAAGAGTGTTGCGCTTGCCGGTTCAAGATGCAACTTTAAACCATAATATGGATGCATTCAAATACAACGGTTTACGAATAACCAACCTTGAAATGGAAACATCGGCTATTTATGGATTATCAAAACTTTTAGGGCATCGCGCCGTGTCGTTAAATGCCATTATTGCCAATAGGGCGAACGGGACTTTTAGTAAAAATCCCTCGCAGGTTGTAGAAAACCTTATTACCTTTACCCTCACTAAATTAGTTGAACTATAGATTGGTTTCATGAAGAAAGTAAACATTGGAGGCGTACCAGAACACTTTAACTTAGCATGGTATTTAACATTTAAAAATGGCGAATACAAGGAGCAAAATATCAATTTACGTTGGAAAGATTATCCTGGAGGCACCGGAGACATGTGCAAAGCATTGCGTGAAAAAGAAATTGACATCGCGGTTATTCTTACCGAAGGCATTATAAAGGATATTATTGATGGCAACCCCAGTAAAATTGTACAGACGTTTATACAAACGCCTTTAATTTGGGGCATCCATGTGGCTAATGATTCGCCTTATAGAACTATTGAAGACTTAAAAGGAAAAGTAGCCGCTATTAGTAGATATGGTTCCGGATCGCACTTAATGGCTTATATCAATGCTGAGAATAATAAGTGGGATTTAAAAAACGATTTGGATTTTAAAATAGTTGGTAATTTAGACAGAGCTATCGAAAGTTTACAAAGTGGCGATTCCGATTATTTTTTATGGGAAAGGTTCACAACGAAACCACTTGTTGATAATGGCACTTTTAGGCACGTTGGCAACTGCCCTACACCTTGGCCCTGTTTTGTAATTGCTGCCAGAAAGGATTTTATTGAATCGAACAAAACGGATCTGAAAACCATTTTGAGCATAATAAACAAAACGACTTCCGAGTTTAAAGACATCCCAAGTATCGATAAAACCATTTCAAATAAATATAACCAAAAGCTGGATGATGTCCGGGAATGGTTGAATATTACGGAATGGTCGCAAAAACCCATTGATAAAGAAACGGTTATAAGAACCCAAAGTGAGCTGTTTTCATTGAATATCATACCTGAAATAGTAGATTACAGAACGCTCACCGCTAAATTGTAAACCTTTTTGAAGTGATTTTTTTTCCAGACCTCACAGTCCCGACGATTCGGGATAAAAACTGTGAGGTCTTGGTTATCCTTAAAATTACGAGTAGTTTATTCTTTCAAAAATATTTTTATCATGTATTTAGCTCAATTTTACAGCTATTTATAAAACATAGTGATTCGCAATTTTTGTAAACGCGTTAATTTGCTGTTGTTCCCATTCTGGATCTTTATTTAACTCTTTAGCCAACATGTTTGCTACCACAGGAATTATTTCCAATGTGGCTCGGGCATCTAAAAACAACATACGGACCCGTCTCGCCAGAATATCTTCTGCGGTTCTTGCCATTTCATATCGAATAGCCCAAATAATTTCTGCTTTGGTATAAGGTAATCGCACATGTAATGTTTCGCCTAATTCTGGAGATTCCTTAATTAACTTTTGAATACCCGCTTGGTCGCTTCCGTAAATATATTGATGCTGTGTTTTGTCATGGGATTCGGTAGCGCCGTGAATTTTTACGCTTTTTGTTTTACAGGAAACGTTTTTTAATTTCCCGATTGCAATAGCTCTATTCACGGTATCCTGAGCCATTCTTCTATACGTGGTCCATTTGCCACCTGTAATGGTTATTAATCCTGAATTTGAAACTATGATTTTATGGCTTCTTGAAATTTCCTTTGTTTTTTCAGACTTATCCTTTGGTGCTGCCAAGGGCCTTAAACCAGCAAAAATGCTCAACACGTCCTTTTTACTCACTTTTTTGGTTAGATAATTATTTGCCGTCGTAATGATAAAATCCACTTCTTTGTCTAAAGGTTTAGGCTCTAAACTATGGCTATCCAGCAACGTATCGGTAGTTCCAACTACTATTTTATTGTGCCATGGCACTAAAAATAACACCCTACCATCATTGGTATTTGGAATCATAATGGCATCATTTCCTGGTAAAAAAGATTTATCTAACACCAAATGGATCCCCTGACTTGGGCGCACGATGTTTTTTGCTTCCGGATTATCCATTTTCAGAATTTCATCGGTAAAAACACCTGTAGCATTTATAACAACATTGGCATTTAAAGAATATGGGGTTTTAGTTTCTACATCTTCAGCAATCACCCCGTTTACCATGCCATTGCTATTCTTCAACAACTGGTTTACTTTAAAATGATTTAAAACAGTCGCCCCATGTTCTATGGCTGTTTGGGCAATATTTACAGCTAACCGTGAATCGTCAAATTGCCCATCATGATACACCACACCACCTTTAAGTTTTCCGTTTTTAAGGGTACTTAATCTTGAAAGGGTTTCCTTTTTATCGATCCGAATCGATTTTCCAAAACTCAAATTACCGGCCAAAGCATCGTAAATTTTAAGGCCGATGGCATATTTAAGCGTGTCCCACCATGTATAATTGGGGATTATGAACGATTGGTTACTTACCAAATGTGGCGCGTTTTTTAACATTAATCCTCGTTCGTACAACGCTTCCTTAACCAAATCGATGTTGCCTTGCGCTAAATAACGCACGCCCCCATGAACCAGTTTGGTGCTTCGGCTGGAGGTGCCTTTTGCAAAATCCACTTGTTCCAATAAAAGGGTTTTAAATCCACGGGTGGCACTATCTAAAGCAACGCCCAACCCTGTGGCGCCTCCTCCAATAACGATGACATCCCAATGGGGGTTCTCCTCTATTTGTTTTATTAATGTGGTTCTTTTAAAAATAGTGTTGTCTTTCAATTGATTGTTTTTGATGTGATTTTAATTGTTATTTTTAAATTGGTGTTTAGTAAAAATTTAATAAAATAGACCCCTCCGCCTAAAGACACCTCCCCTTGAAAAAAGGGGAGGAATTTCTTGCTCCTAAAGGCATACCGAAAACTCGGTACAGGCTCTCCTCTTGAAAAAAAGGGGAGGTGCCTTTAGGCGGAGGGGTCGACTTAAATAATTTTTTTAATGAAATATCTTTTTTTGTCATGTACTAAAATTATTGTTTTTTAATTGTCATTCCGGATAGCTATCGGGACGGGTCGCTATTAATCATTTCGTTGGGTGATAATGCTTTTAACATGTTCGTTTCATTTACTCAAATTGAACTCCAAAAATCTTATTCAGTTACTGAAAATGATGCTTTTAAAGGAGCGTTTGAATCGCCTCCTACCCAAACATTAAAATCGCCCAGTTCTACTTCCCATTTTTTATTGATGGTGTAAAACTGAAGCATATCGGCATTTACAGCAAAGTAAATCGTTTTTGTTTCCCCTGCTTTAATCATTGTTTTTTGGAAGCCTTTCAACTCTTTTACAGGGCGGGTTAAGCTACCTACTAAATCTCGAATGTATAATTGCACCACTTCTTCACCATCTCTGGTTCCTGTATTTGAAACCTCAACAGACAGCTTTATTTCTTCAGTTTTTGAAATGGTATTTTTATCCAGTTTTAAATTTTTATATTCAAAAGTGGTATAGCTCAATCCAAAACCAAACGGGTACAAAGCTGTTTTTGGCGCATCAGTATAACCTGAATAAGTAACATGGCTTGGACTATAAGGTCTTCCTGTATTTTTTTGGTTGTAATACAACGGTTCTTGCCCCACATTATGAGGAAAAGACACCGGTAATTTCCCCGACGGATTATAATCGCCAAATAATACATCGGCCATGGCGTTACCCGATTCTGAACCTAAAAACCAGCACTCTAAAATGGTAGGCACATTATTAGCCGCCCACGAAATATCCATAGGTCTTCCGTTCATTAAAACAATCACAACATTTTTATTCACTTTGTAAACCGCTTCCAATAATTGTTGCTGTACACCGAAAAACCCAATATTGGTTTGACTTCGTCCTTCACCCGTTTGAAAGGCATCTTCGCCAATAGCCAATAAGACTACTTCGCCTTTTTTGGCTGCTTCAACAGCCGCGGGAATTCCAGACACATCTGTTGTATTGAATCTTAAAGGATACAAAAATTGATTGTCTCCAGGCTTTATGGTTGGCATTGTTAAGTCTCCTCCTTTTTCATAATATATTTTAGTATTCTTCCCAACAGCGCTTTTAACACCCTCTAAAAGTGACATCGACGAATTATACTCGCCCTTCGCTCTCCAATTTCCAAGAGGTGCATCTTTATCATCTGCAAGCGGGCCTATAACGGCTATGCTTTTTAAGTTTTTAGAAAATGGCAGTAATTTGGTTTCATTTTTTAGCAAAACGATGGATTTTTTTGCTGCATCTCTAGCAATGGCTAAATGTTCTTTAGTGTAAACATTGTTTTTTTCCCTAGCTTCATCACAATATTTATAGGGATCATCAAAAAGACCTAAATTAAATTTCAATCGTAAAATACGTTTAACGGCATCATCTAGTTGTGCCAAAGAAATTTTCTTTTCTTTTAGCAAAGTTTCCAAATGCGCCTCATAGGCATAGGATTCCATATCCATATCGCTCCCTGCGTTTAAAGCTATTTCAGCAGCCTGTTTTTTATCTTTGGCATACCCATGCGCTATCAGTTCTCCAATGGAGCCCCAATCGGATACCACGAACCCATTCCAACCCCAATCTCCTTTTAAAATATCCCTTTGCAACATTTTATTGCCTGTTGAAGGAATGCCATCAATCTCGTTGAAGGAATTCATAAATGTTGCCACACCAGCTTCTGCCGCTGCCTTAAAGGGAGGTAAAATGGCATTATGTAATTCGTATTCACCAATATTCACCGTGTTATAATCTCTTCCGGCTTCGGCAAAACCATAGCCCGCAAAATGTTTGGCACAGGCTGCGATGGTATTGGATTTTGATAGATCGTCCCCTTGAAACCCTTGTACACGTGCCACTCCTATAACGGCATTTAAATAGGTGTCTTCGCCAGCACCTTCCATGATCCGGCCCCAACGGGCATCTCTAGATACATCAATCATGGGGGCAAACGTCCATTGTATGCCAGATGCTGCCGCTTCTTTTGCAGCAATGGAAGCCGTTTTTTTAATAATATCCAGATCCCAACTGGCACTTTCACCCAAAGGGATTGGAAAAATGGTTTTATACCCATGAATCACATCATAACCAAAAATCAAGGGGATTTTAAGTCGGGAATTTTCCATGACAATTTTTTGGGTTTCCCGTGTCGATTCCACAGAAGTAATATTCAGCATAGATCCTACTTCACCATTTTTCAGTTTGTTTAGCTTATGTTGATCGCCATTGGAGGATGACGGTCCTGTGGCATTCCACTTGCCACTGTATTGCACCAATTGTCCAATTTTTTCATTGAGATGCATGAGCGCTAAAACAGAATCCACTTTCTGTTCTACCCGTATATCTAAATTAGTGGCCAAATGCGTTTTTTGTTCATCAATTACAAACTTCTTAAAGCCGTATAAAAAAATGGCAATTAGCAATATAGGAAAGAGTAATAAAGTCTGTTTTTTCATAAAAATTTTTTTAATAGTTCCCAATATTGGTAGTACACCAATTTTGGTATGCCTGTTCTAATTCTTTAACTTTTTCTGGATTTTGACTAGATAAATCAATCCGTTCTCCCGGATCATCTTCTAAATTGAATAATTTTAGTGAAAAATCATCTCTAATAGGTTTAATGTATAAATTACTTGGTCTGCTTTTCCAATGGTCTTCATTCGTGTTTGTTAATTTCCAATCGGCTTTTCTAATGGCCCATGTTTTTTGCCATTTCCAAACCAATACTCGGTCTTTAACGGGTTGCAATAAATTGATGCCATCCAAGGTTTTGTCTGTTAATTTTATACCTACGGCAGACGCTATGGTTGGTAAAATATCCGTGGCCGATACATAAGAATTTTGAACTTGACCCGCAGCAATTTTACCAGGCCAACTTATAGCCATTGGTACACGTATGCCACCTTCCCAAAGTGAATATTTACCAGCGGTGAGCGGACTGTTATTGGCGCCATTTAAAGGGGTTCCACCATTATCGGACAGAAATATAATAAGTGTTTCTTTTTCTAAACCTTCCTTTTTAATCGATTCTAAAACCCTTCCAATATTGTCATCCAAACAATTCAAATTGGCGAGGTAATATTTCCTCAAATCTTCATCCTGAATGGCACCCAACCGCGAATATTTATCATAATACGCCGAATACGACCCCACAGGATGTTTTTCGAAAGCCATTAAACTATCAGGGTCATAATTGGGAATGGGTTTTACATGGTATTTATCCAGATATTTTTGTGGCACCTCATGTATCAAGTGGTGCACCGAATTATACGCCAGCGTTAAGAAAAAGGGCTTGTTTTTTGATTTTTGAATGTACTGAATAGCCTCGTCTGTTAAAATATCAGTCAAATAACCATCCTTATAACTTTTCACGCCATTATTGTGCATCAAAGGGCCTAAAACCGCACTTGTTCCGTCAGGATCTGGCGTTCTATCTTTAATTTCCTGTGAAAGCAACCAATAATCGTGCGCATGGGCACTAAAGCCTAAAAACTCGTCGTAACCATGTTTTAAAGGATATTCCCTAACATCATACTTATGGAAATTCTTTCCCAAATCATTTTTCCCAATTCTAGCGGTTGCATAACCAGCTTCTTTTAAATATTCGGCAATGGTTTTAACAGAGTCAGGCAACCCGGGGCCCCAACTGGCGTTTTTATCCCATCTAATTTGGTTTTTGCCCGTCAGCATCCCCACGCGCGAAGGGCTACAAACAGGCGCCGTGGTATAGGCTTCCGTAAATATCATCCCGGAATTCGCCAATTTTGTCATGTTTGGATTTGTAATAACTGGGTCATGATTTTTAAATGGTTCAAAATCAGCATACCCTTGGTCGTCCACCACAATTAAAAGGATGTTGGGGGTTTTATCTTTTTTAACAGATTGCGCATTGTTTTTACAAGAAAACAAACCAAAAAACAAGGCAATGATGAATAGTTTTTTCATGTGAAAAATATTAGTTGTCTATTATTTTGGGTGTTACCCTTCGGGTCGGGTTTTATTCGTTATTTAATATTTTTTTAGAGGAACTTATGAATATAAATATTTCGCTACAAGCCCTCGCTCTCCCGATAACTCCCGATAGCTATCGGGACGGGATCGCTGTGGGCTTTCCGCTCCAAATGCGAAGCATTCACGATTTCATTAATTTTAAAATTTTAACTATGAGTAATCCCTAACGCGTGTTACCAGCTATCGTTCAGCAAATGCCCAAGTCTATTTTGTACCATACGGATACATTATAAAATATCCCATTTTATCAAAATAATTCTACTCTTTAAACCCCTCCGCCTATCAGCACCTCCCCTTGAAAAAAGGGGAGGAATTCCCTCCGCCTATCGGCATACCGCAATTCGGTACAAGCTCTCCCCTTGAAAAAAAGGGGAGGAATTCCCTCAACTTTTCGGAAAATCATTTTATCATGTGCTTTAAAATTATTGTTTCAACGTCGAGCTAAACTAGAGTCCATAAAATCATTTCTATTCCAATGTAAATTCAACAAACACCGGAAAGTGGTCCGATGGGTATTTCAAATTATTGGAATCACTCAAAACAGCATGCTTAATTACAGTAAGATGATTCGATTTCGACATAAAAACATAGTCTATCTTTCTGGTTACAGGCTCATTGAACTTAAAACCGTTAAATGTTCCGTTGGGACCAAAAGTTAATTTAGCCACCGTTTGGGTGTTCAACATACTTTCAGATAAATTTTTAATCAGCAAACTGTTTGGTTCCACATTAAAATCGCCCATTAAAATCACTGGGTAATTTTTGGTGTTTACTTCTTTAATTTTTTGCTGAATTTGCTTGATGCCATTTAATTGTGCTTGCGCTCCCACATGGTCTAAATGGGTATTGAAAACCCATATTTTTTTTGAGGTTTTTAAATCTGTAAACAAGCCGTAGGTGTAAATTCTAGGATATGCCGCATCCCAACCTTTTGAAACTATTTTGGGCGTTTCAGAAAGCCAAAACGTGTTTTCTTTCTCCACTTTAAATTTTTTCGTATTGTAAAAAATAGATGAATGTTCTCCTTCATTGCCCCCATCTCTTCCCAGACCTATAACCTTATAGTCTTTTAGGGCTTCTTTTAAATCTGCCATTTGGTTAGGCCTCGCTTCCTGAACCCCTAAAATATCAGGGCCAAAAAATAGTACTTGGGAGCTTAAAAAATCTTTTCTGTGCGTCCAGGCATTTTCGCCATCGGAAGCTATGTCCAAACGGACATTATAGGTCATCACCTTGAAATCTTGGGCTTTACAGTTTGTAATGCTCATGAGTGTTATTAATAATAGTATGTGCTTCATGTGTTTAGCTTGTTAATGGTTAAAACTCTTCAATTTCTTTGCAGTTAATTTATTTTAGTTCATGACAAAAATATTTTATATTATCAAAATATTTACTGCTATTTACCCCTCCGCCTATCGGCACCTCCCCTTAAAAAAGGGGAGGACTTGATTTAGGAGATCTTATAATGATTTAAGCATCTATAAATTTTTGTCATGTACCTAAATAAATTAGTTTAAAGGAATTTTAATCCTTACTCAACGTTTTAGATTTCAAATTCTTAGTGAATTTATTATTCTTTCTGAAAAACCCTAACATAATCGATAACCATTTTCTGCGGAAAAATAGCATCATCAATACCTTTTTGTCCTCCCCACATGCCACCAACGGCAACATTTAAAATAAGATGGAATTTTTGGTCAAAAGGCCATTCGGCTGTCGTTTTATGTTCATTTACAATGTGGTTGTAAACCACGCCATCCAATATAAAATCCATTTTTTCGGGAGTCCATTCCAGGGCAAAAACATGAAAAGTATCATTCGGCTTGTCAATAAAAATCGTTTTGCCTTTTTGGGTGCCTATCAAATGGTTATATGCCTTGGTATGTATGGTACCGTGAATGGTGTCATTATCATAGCCCACTTGCTCCATAATGTCTATTTCACCGCTTTCTGGCCAGCCTATGTTTTTCCTGTTTTCGCTTAACATCCATATTGCGGGCCACATACCGCGTCCTTTTGGTAGTTTTGCGCTTACCTCTATACGTCCGTATTGCCAAGAAGCCAATCCTTCGGTTTTTATTCTTGCCGAGGTATATTGGGCGGAATCGATTTCTCTTTTGTATCTCATCCAGTCTTTGATAGCAGGGTTTTTAAAATCTTTATTGGCTACTTTTTCTTTGTGGGCTTCAATAATCAAATGACCATTTTCTACTCGCGCGTTTTTTAAACTATCCACATAATATTGCTTTTCATTATTGGCAATAAATCCGTGTTCATAAGTCCATTTGGTAGAATCTGGTATTCCTTTATAATTAAACTCGTCACTCCAAACTAGTTTATAGCCTTGTTTTGTTGGACTTTTTTTTATTCTTTCAAATAACAATTCAGGTTCGTCCGTGGTTATAAAATCAAAATCATTTGCCAATAACCAGTCCATATCTTCGGTTGTATTTGCAGTCCAAGTATTTAATAATAAACCATGATTTTTAGCGCTTTCAATCCACTCGGGATTTCTTTTAATCTTGAATACAGCATAGTCTAATCCGTTAATACCATCTTCCTTTAATTGTTCAGGCGTTTTAGAGCCATCCAGATACTGTGTTTTGGCATTCTTATCTAATTCCTTTACTTTGATAAGAATTTCATAACTAAAACTGATGTATGTTAATATAAAAGGTTCTGCTTTTAATTCTTTAACCAGTTTTATTACCTTTTCGGCAATAATAACATTTCTTCCTTCTATTTTTGAAGGTTTAATTTCGCACACCAAACCTGTACTGGTATTGTTTTGCATTCCAGCAAGCAAATACTGTTTTAAAGTAGGTATGGTTTCACCGTTAGAGAGTTTGTGCTTTGATAATTCAGCATACGTAGATTCTTCAACAACTAAATTATTATAATTAGCATCGTGGGCTACAATGAGTATATGGTCAGAAGTCATTCTTACATCAAACTCCGACCCTGTACAATTTAATGCCATAGCACGTTTTAACGACGCAATGGAGTTTTCTGGAAGGTTATTGGCTTTCCAAGCACCTCGATGGGCAATCACGGGGTTGTTCGCAAAAGTAATATTATTTTTTTTAGGTACTGTTTTACAGGCGTTAAAGCCTATTAGAATACATAATATAAATAAAAAACGCATATTTAGATTGAATTATTGGTTTGACTACAACTGTAAATATAGTAGGTGATACCCTTTAAATACTAAGGGCAAATGTACCTTTTGCCCTTAGACTTAAAAAAAACAAACTACTAAACAATTTAATACATTAATACCCGTCGTTTTGAGGGTAATTAGGGCCCAAAAGGTTCATTTCTGCAAGTGGTATTGGCCAATTAACCATGTGAGGTTTAATAGAAAATCTGGCGTCACTTCTATATGGTAGTGGTTTTGCAGGTGTATTGTTGGCACCACCATCTGTTGAATTCTCTTTGCTTAAATCGCCTGCCATTCCATAACCAGCATGATCTCTTACAAAATCATATAATTTACTTGTTCTTTTTAACATATACCAACGACGGCCCTCAAAAGCTAATTCTCGGGCTTGTTCATCTAAGATCATTTGTAAATCGATGGTCGTTACAGCCGACGTATTTGCTCTAGTCCTTACTTTATTCAAATCTTTAATAGCCTCAGCAGGATTGTTTAACATTAAATTAGCTTCCGCTGCAAAAAGATAAGTTTCTGCCAAACGATACATGGGTATATTTTTGAATTGATTATTTTCAGTAGGAATACCATCATCAGGAAAATATTTTTTACAGCCGGCATTTAAACGGATGAACCAGAAATTCCTATTGGAAGCAGTTGCTGCAAATTCTTTCCATTGTGGATGTACAATTTTGGTTCCTAATTCTACGCCTGACGGAATGGTGGCAGCATCATTATAAACATAATCTTGAATATAATAAGTGCCTTTAATACGTTTGTCATTAGGATCTGCATTTAAAAGATCTCTTAAATAATTATTCATTGTTAACCACGCAAAACCACGGCCACCTTGTTCTATTGAATATTTTGAACCTGGTATCTGTTCAGCATAATTTGGCATTAAATTAAAATTAATTCTGTTGGCTTTACCATTTACTTGATTTTTAAATTGCAATGCCCACAGTATTTCTGAACTATTTACCTCACCTGCAAAAACCAATCTTGGGTCGGAAGCTAATGTATGTGACCCAGAATTTATGATTGCTTCTGACTGTAATTTTGCCTCTGCCCAATTTTTTTGCCATAAAGCTACATCTGCTTTTACGTGTCTTGCCGTACCTTGAGTTATTCTGCCATTTTGATTAGTCGTCCATTTTAGATTATTAATAGCATAGGTTAAATCTTCATTAATTAGCTTATAAATTTCAGCTTCAGGCGTTTTATCCAATATGATATTAAAAACGTTCTCTGGGGTGGTAGGTTCGGTAGTTATAAAAATATTGTTAAACAATTTGAACAAGGTAAATGTAGAATTGGCCCTGAAAAATTTGGCTTCGGCTATTGCCTGGGCTCTTCTAACTTCATCCATTCCTTGGATATTCTCAGCTGCTTTTATTAAAGCGTTGGCTCTATCAATAATTTTATAATTAGTTTTCCAATAATCACTGAAAACACCGCTATTTTCGGGTGTTGTGCCATTTCGCATTCTGCCGTAATTTGAGATTTCCCCTCCGCGAGGTATCGTAAGGTCATCACGGGAATCTATCACAATGGCATTGGAACCATTATTAGCGCCGTTCTCCCAAAAGGCTCTTTGAAAACTATAGAGGGCCACTACGCCAGCTTCTAAACCGTCAGGAGTACTGTAAACTAAATCTGCCGTAAATTGTGAAGTTGGATTTTCTTGCAGAAATTCATCGCAGGATGTTATAAAAACAAGCATGGAAAAAAGAGATCCTATCCATTTAAAATATATATTTTTTAGTTTCATGATTTTAGTTTTTAATAGTTATAAAGTAATATTCACACCTAATGTGATCGATTTTGTATCGGGAAAATCTCCTGCATTATTTTCGGGGCTATACGATTTGTAATCTGTAATTGTAAACAAATTAGAACCCGTGATGTATAATCTTGCAGCATTCATGTTCAATTTACCTAATACTGACTGTGATAAATTATACGACAATGACAAGGTTCTTAACCTAACATAGGATGCATCTGTAATACCCAAAACACTTATGTTGGCAGGGGCACCTGCATAATTTGGTCGTGGCGCCGTGTTAGACGGGTTCTCAGGTGTCCAATAGTCTCTTACGATACCATTTCTAACAGATGTTATAGTACCGCCTTCGTTAAAATCTGCCAAATAAGGATTATATCTTTTAGCACCTTCAACAATATATAAGTCGGCTAATAATTCAAATCCTTTAAATTGTACAGAAGAAGAAATTGAGGCAAACCAATCAGGATCTCTTTTTACGATAACACGGTCATCATCATTAATTACGCCATCATTATTCTCATCTTTTAATTTAATGGAGCCTGCAAATAAAGTTGAAACGTTTTGAAAGGGAGTTACCGTGCCGTTTAATGTTCCTTGAGGTGATCCTAAAGCTTCTTCATCTGTTTGAAAAATGCCATCAAAAACATAGGCTCTATATACATTAATAGGTTCGCCAGCATATCTGTTTCTTCCCAAATCATCTTTAGGGAGGCCGTCCACATCTACAATACCTGTTTTGGTTATTTCATTCCTATTTTTTGTAAATACACCCGTAACGCTCCATTTTAAATCATTATTTCTAATAATTTCGCCGGTTAATAATAGCTCAATTCCACTATTTTTAGTTTCCCCTCCATTGGTAATCATGGAGCTGAAACCTGAATTTCCTCCTAAGGAAATATCGGTTAACAAATCGGTTGTTTTGGTATTATAGTATTCCGCTGAGCCCCTAAGTCTATTTTTAAACAGTCCATAATCAAGACCTATATTATAGGTAGTTGAAGTTTCCCATGTTAAATTTGGATTTGGCAATACGGTGCCTGGTAAGTTTCCACCAACAATTGCTCCTCCAAAAATATATGGAAAATTATCTACGACGCCCAGCGTAGTGTAAGGATCTAACGATTGATTTCCAACAGAACCATAACTTATTCTTAGCTTCAATTCATTAATTGATTCTACGTTATTAAGAAAAGATTCTTTATGCATTTGCCACGCAAAAGAAGCTGCAGGGAAAAAACCCCATTTATTGTTTTCCGAAAATACTGAGGCACCATCCTTACGACCTGTTAAGGTTAACAAATATTTATCCATTAAAGTATATCGTATCCTGCCCAAAAAAGAAGAAAGCCTATATTGTTCTTCATTTCTTTCAGTCTTAAAACTCAAGGCACCACTAATACCATCATATCCTAAAACATCATTACCAAACCCCGTAGCATCGGTGGTGGTTCTAGACGAGTTTCTTTGGTTTATTGATTGCACAAATGTGACATCCATTCTATTATTATCATTTATTTCTGGTGTATAATTGAAAATGTTCTCTATTAAATATTCTTCTCTTAGCGTATTAGAAACCGTAGCACTTCCATTAGGTGTTACACCTTGAGAATGCAATTTGGAAATGTATTGACCTTCATCAATAAACCTTCTGCTCAATAAGGTATTCAACTTGTAAGAAAAACTTTTTGCAAATTGATAGTTTGCTACTAAATTAAGGTTGTACAAATTGGTTTTTATATCGTTGTCAGATTCTCTAATATTCCATAATGGATTGATGCTGCTGCTACTTGCGTTTGCACCTGCCAAATCCTTAACTAAATTACCATTGGTATCATAAGGCCCTGTTAATGGCGAAATAGTTACAAAGTCTAAACTAGTAGTTTCTTTTTTCTGGTTTGCTGTGCTCACATTTAGGTTTGCTTCAATACTAGCCTTATCATTAATTTTTTGGTTTAGGTTTAATCTAAAAGAACCTCTTTTATAACCTGAAGTTGGTATCAAACCTTTTTGGTCAAAGTAATTGGCGCTCGAAAATACTTTGGTGTTTTCACTACCGCCGCTAACACTTAATGTATGGCTATTGATAAGACCTGTTCGCAATACTTCATCTTCCCAATTTACAAAATTGCCTGCAATGAAAGCAGCATACTCTGTAGCTGAACTAAAATTTACGGTATCGTCGCTGTAGGCTTGTACACCATTAACTACTGGGTTTGTTGTTCTAACGGCCTCTCTTCTTAGTTTTACAAATTCCTCAGCTGAGTATAGATCGAAGTTTTTGGTAAGCTTTTGAACCGTTGTATAAGAATTTAATGAAACCCTAACTTTAGCGTCTTTACCTTTTTTGGTTGTAATAAGGATAACCCCATTGGATGCCCTAGCACCATATATTGCTTGGGCTGAAGCGTCTTTTAAGACTTCAATAGAGGTTATATCATCTGGATTGACATCATTTATATTCTCAATGGGGAAACCATCAAGAACCACTAAAGGTTGATTGCCACCTCGAATGGAATTTCTACCTCGTATTACAATATCTGACGTTCCACCAGGTCTTGCCGAAACTAGATTTACTTGAACCCCGGCTGCTTGTCCCCTAATCATTTCAGATATGTTAGTGGTCGGGATTGCAATGGCATTCTCCATTTCTACTTTTGATACCGAGCCTGTTATATCGCTCTTTTTCTGTGTTCCATAACCCACTACAACAATTTCATCTAGAGCACTGGCATCTGTAGCTAGTAAAATAGTTAATGAACCAGAGGTTATTGCAACTTCTTTAGTTTTATACCCTAAATAAGATACCGTTAGGGTTGTTGCGCTGTTGGCGACTGATAAAGTGAAATTTCCATCAAAATCTGTTGATGCACCATTAGTAGTTCCTTTTACAACTACAGAGGCGCCTGGTAGCGGCATATTATCATCTGCTGATAACACCTTTCCTGTAATTGTTTTTTGCGATTGTGCCATCATTACGACCGAGGCGAGCATAAACAATAAAGGAATTAGGAATTTGATTTTTTGTTTAAATAATTTTAGTTTCATATAAATGTAGTTTTAAGTTTAGTTTCAAAAGTATAGCTGGAATCTATTTTACCATTTACTTTAAAATTAAGTATTTGTAAACTTAACCTCTAGAAATGAGAAGTCCATAATTTTAACCTCGATATAAAACGAACATGGCATTTTAAAGAGATGAAAACAATAGAATTTTAGGCTAAAAGCACTGTAAATACAGCAAACTATCAATTGCAGATATTTTATGAAGGAACACTGAAAAACATGGTTTTTTTAGTGTTGTCGTGGTAATGTCGTGGTAAAAAAAGACCTTGTAGTGTAACTAGAAGTTTAAAATATAATCAATAAGACCACTATCGTGCTCTAAACCAAGTTTCTTTCTTAACCTGTAACGCTTGGTTTCAACGCTTTTTATGGATATGTTAAGTAAGGGGGCCATTTCCTTTGATGATAAATTGAGCCGTAAGTATGCGCAGAAACGCAGATCATTAGGCGTTAAATTGGGGTGGGATTGTTTTATTTTGTCTAAAAAGTCTTTGTCGGCATTATTAAAAGCTTGTTCAAAAAACGACCAATCTTTGGTATCGTTTAAATTGTTATCTATTAGTTTTAGTGCTGGGTTGTTATTGGTGTTTTTGCTTTTTTTCAGTTCTTTTTTTATACTGTTTAAAACTTCGTTCTTTTTAATGATACTCATTGTTGAAATTGCCAGCTCCCTATTTTTACTTTCTATATCCTGATTTAACTTTTCATTTTTAATACTGGTAATCAATTGTTCACTTTCTAATTGCTTGTGTGCATGCAATTTTTTATAATACTTTTTATAAATTTTATGCATCATTAATGAAAACCCAAATATTGAAACCAAATACAATAAAATGGCTAGATTGGACAAAAACCAAGGTCTGTTTATTTTAAAATCATAATTTATGGTATTTTTAGATAGTTGATTGCCTATTTTTGCCCGTATGTTTAAGTTATAATCTCCAAAAGGCAGATTCTCAAATATAAGTTCAGGCTTAGTGCCCCATTCACTCCATTGATCGTAGCGTCCATTAAGTTTATATTGATACTGAACCATATTATATTTATTATAAACCGGAACACTAAAGTTAAAAATCACAGAGTTGTTTGCATATTCAAATGCTCCTGGTTTTTTAATGTCAGCATTTACATTACTTCCACCAACATTATTCAATTCAATAGCGTTTAAAACTATATTATAATTTTTGTTTTTATTTATTTGGGAGATATCCAACGTAAGATAACCATCTGTCATTCCAATAAGGTAACTATTGTTTTTAAGATGTGTAATGTTTTCATAACCAATTTGTCCTTTTCGCAAGTAATCTGGAATAGCAACCCTATTTATTTTAAATTGATTGGTTAAGTCGTTTACCGTCACGTAACTAATATTATCGTTGGAAAAAGACCATAATTTTTGAACGTCATCAACAACCAATTTGCCTGTTACATATTCAGATTCGGTAACTATTGGACTTAATAGGGTGTCTTTAATGAAACCATTGCTTGTGCAGTCATATCTAAAAACACCTTCTTTATTGGCATATAAAATATAATCTTTAAATTTAGCTAAGCTTGAATTTTTTTCTATTTGAATTGTAGGGTCTACAAACACCTTTTTAACTATCGAAAAGTTTTTATCTGTTGTAAGTTTAAAAATACCCTTGTAACCATGACTTACCCATACTTCATTATTCTTTGTTATCTCAAAATAGCGAGCGGAGTTATCAAATCCTTGAATTTTATTTTTAATTCCCCAATTCCCACTATCCTTAATTAGGATGTTCAAACCATTGTAGTTGCCTTGTAAAAGTGTGTTTTCCATATTTGGTATTCCCTTAAAATTCCAAGTTCCCGGAGTACTGGAAACCAAAACAGCTTTGTCGTTATCAATAACGAATGTCCCTGAATGATGTCCACAAAACAATTCACCTTTATATGGGAATAAGCTCCAAACCTGACCTGCTGTACCTTCAACAAACTTAAATGGTTCTTGTGAAAATGCTTTTTTATAAAACAACCCTTGATTGGTTCCCAAATACAAAAAACCGCTAAAAACAGTGGAGGCATATATAGTTCCTATTTTGCCTTCATCATCATTAAAAACACGTATGGGCGATTTTATATTGATACAATTGATGCCATTGTCCAACCCAACCCATATATTTTCATCTGTATCTTCAAACACACTTAATGCGGTGTTGTTGCTAAGTCCGTTGCCCCTATTAAGCTCATACTCAATATTACCTGTTTTACTTAAATAAATAATACCGTTTTTTATGGTTCCTATAACAAAACTTTTGTCTTTAAGTTGAATGCTACTGAAGATATTCATTCTTTTCAAAGCTTCATTCGCAGGAATATTCCATTCAGACAATTTACCATTAACCAACGTATAAAAACCAAGCCCACGAGTTTGGATAATTAACCCTCCTTCAATTGTAAATATATTTACTACTTTATCATTCTCAAAAACAGCATTGTCAACTATCAATCTTGGTTTCCCAGCTTCAATTTTATAAATGCCTTCATGATTAACATGATAATAAATAACATTTCCAATATTAAAAACCCTTGAAATCCCGTTTTTTGAATTAATTATTGATGTAGCTCCATTTACTGGATTATAAAAATAAACCCTGTTAAAGGTTTGAAATACTATCCATTCATCATAAGTGATAATGTTCCAAACATGCTCATCTTCAACCATGGATTCCTTAAACTTATGAACCAAGGATTGGTATTGCAACTTTCCAAAGGCATCCTTTTCCCAAAAGCCAAATTCCATATAGCACCCCGTGTATATGCGGTTTTCAACAACATTTACAGCTCTTATAATGGTATTGTTTGGAGATGGATACATGATCCATTTTGCACCATTGTATTCCAGAAGTCCTTCATTATTACCTACATAAATAAATTTATTAGGTGCTTGGGAAATCATCCAATTTTGATTTTCCCCATCATAATCTGTTGGAGTGAATTTTTGTATAGGAGGTAATTCTTGCGCTAATAAACTATTCGATATGAATAATAAAAGAAGATAATATAAAGCTATGTGAAAATTGCTTTTCATAAAAAAAAATATACTCAATTTTTTAGTACATGACAAAAAAAGATATTTCATTAAAATAACTATTAAAGTTGACCCCTCCGCCTATCGGCACCTCCCCTTGAAAAAAGGGGAGGAATTATTTCAGGAGCTTCTTTTAATAATTTGATGTTAATAAATTTTTGTCATGTACTTAAACTCAATTTACATGATTTATTAAGATTATGACAATTTAAGAAGTTTTATGATGGTTTTTAAGAATAATACTATTTAACTATACACAAGTTTATTCGGTAAACATGATTTTACTTTTTTCTGAAATGCCATTTTCATTAAAAGCCTCTACTTGATAATAATAACCGGTAGCTGTGTTTAAGGCACGCAACTCATAATTAGGATGGTCGTACATTAAAGCTGATAAATTAAGTTTGTCTTTTGAAATGCCCCAATAAATAACATACCCGGTGGCACCTTTCACTTTATCCCAAGTAAGATTGGTGTTTCTTCTATCTTGTTGACGTTCCACCTTAAAATTTGAAGGCACTTTAGGTGCTTTACCTTTTCCGTTTCCAAACACTCTCAACTCCGAAATTGCCAAATAGACATTGGTACAAGACACATGATTATAGCGTATATACCTAGCATCGACCGGTTGTTTCAATTCCAGATACGCATGTGGCATATCTTTTTGGTTTTCAGAATAATCAAGAATGGTTGTCCATTTTTTACCATCCAAAGAACTTTTTACCACAAATTGTTGTTTAATGCCTTCTGGTCTGCCAAAAATAACACTGTTAAAATCCTGAAAATTAATTTGAATTGCCTTAACGCCCATAGGTTTCAACAAATCCATTTCTACATAAATGGAATCATTATTTGCCTCGGAAACCCAATACGATCTTATTTCTTCATCATTGATTTTATTGATATTGAAATCCTTTATTTGCTCTTGCATATAGCCTCCAACACTTTCATCAACCACATTTACCTCCTTCTCTACCAATCCTGAATTGGTTTTTACAGGTTTTTGGTACGATAACAGCATCCAACCCGTAAATCGGTATTTATGGTTAGGCACTTTAGTATCTGGTAAATAGTGCGGATAATCGCCATAAGCGGTGTTCACATACATTTGGCCATCAGCTTCAAAACCAGCAGGATACATGCCCAATCTGCGTTCAAATTTGAAATTCACTGAAATTGCCATGGTGGAATAATGCCAGTAATTACCGTTGTTATCCTGTACGGTGCTGCCATGGCCAGAGCCTTTTAAAAACCCGCCTGGTTTGTATGAAATAGGATTGTAGGGTGCATATTCAAAAGGGCCCAATGGGTTTTTGCCCGTATAAACACCATCGGCATACACGTTCCATTGGGTTCCTGGTGCACCATATTCCAGATAATACGTGCCACTGTGTTTCAGCATCCAAGGGCCTTCTATAAAAGGTTTTAAATCGGAATTATGGTCTTGTCCAAAACGTTCCCAACCATGTTCTTCGGGGTTTAAATTGAATAAATCGGTCTGTTCACCTAACGGGATATAATAATTATCGGCATCCAGCTCAATACCTCTTATGGGCCATTTGTTTGACGATTCTTCGTATAAATATACTTTGCCATCATCATCAACAAACAAATCAGGGTCCTGCACTCCCCCGGGCAGGTCAATGACCGCATAATTCGTTTTCCAATCGCCTATTTCCGGATTATCTGTTTCAATGACAGCACCACTTCCAGAAGGATCGCCATACACAATGACTTTACCATCTTTAACCGCTGCCGCCGGGGCATTACTACCATTAAAATACCAACTTTGGGGTTTTATAAATTTCCAATTGCTCATATCATCAGAAGCCCAATAGCCATGTGAACGCGTTACGAACATATAAAACCTACCTTTAAAATTCACAATGGCTGGATCTGCCCCCGAACGATACGACACATTGTTTTTTGCGCGATAGTGCGACATGTACGAATAATCAATATCAATGGGATTGCAATAGGTTTTAAATCCCTTTTTTGAATCTGTTTTAATTGAATTCACAATTTTTTCCTGACCTCCAATTAAATTACAAGAGATACTGAATGATAGCATGAAGCAAATAAGCAATCGTTCCATAACTATAGCTTTTTATCTTTATCGGTTATGGGGTCGTAAGAAATTCCTGTATGCCCTCGTAGGCTTTCAAATTGCTTATAAGCTCTTTCAACACTTTGGGCAGGTGCCCGTTCAAATTCTTTGTCCGTTACCATATATTTTTTTTGCAATTCGGCTAATTTTTCATGGAGTTCTGCTTTAACGATTTGATAAGACACGTCATTAATCAAATTTTTAAGTTCCTGAGGGTCTTTTTCCAAATCATAAAGTTCCCATTCATCAATATCGTCGTAAACATGAATCAGCTTATAGCGTTTTGTTCTAACGCCATACATTTTTTTGACCATGTGAAATGCAGGATAATCATAATAGTGATAATATACGGCATCTCTAAAATCATCGTTTTTCACTTTTCCTTCCAACAAAGGTTTTAACGATTTTCCTTGCATATCACTTGGAATACCAACGTTTGCAAAATCCAAAAAAGTTTCAGCAAAATCTAGATTTTGTGTTAGAGCATTTACCACTGTTCCCTTTTTTATTACCTTCGGATATTTCATAACCATAGGCATTGCCAAAGATTCCTCATACATAAAACGCTTATCGAACCAGCCTTTTTCACCCAAATAAAACCCTTGGTCGGTAGTGTAAACTATTAACGTGTTTTCAGACAGACCCGATTCTTCCAAATAATCCAAAATCCTGCCAACACCTTCATCTACAGCAGCAATGGTTGCCAAATATTCATGCAAATACCGTTGTCCTTTCCATTCCGCCAATGCTTTCCCTGAAAGGTTGGCATCGTGCATGGCATCGTTTTTTGGTTGGTAGGCTTTATCCCAAATAGTGCGTTGTTCCGCAGTCATTCTATCAAAATCGGTAGTCCATGGGTTGTGCGCCAATTCTGGACTTCCTTTGGTTTTGGTCATTTTAAGGTCGTGCCCTTCATACATATCTTTATAAATGGTTTGCAGTTGTTCTTTAGAAGCTGTTGAACCTTCATGCGATGTAAAATAGGTGTCAGGAAGCGGGAATTCCACAGAATCATATTTATTCAAATGCCGTAAGGCGGGCATCCAGTTTCTGTGGGGCGCTTTATGGTGCACCATGAGCATAAAAGGTTGCTTACTGTTTTTGGCAGTTTCCAAATAGTTGATAGCATCGTCTGTAATTATATCCGTCGCATAGCCTTCAATTCTAGTAGTGTCCACCTGTTTTGTTTGTTGGTTTACCGCAATAAAATCGGGGTTGTAATAATTTCCCTGATCGGTTAAAATATGCCAGTAATCAAAACCTTGTGGCAAACCGTCCAAATGCCATTTTCCAATGACTGCCGTTTTGTAACCTGCTTTTTGCAATAGTTTTGGGAATGTTTGTTGGCTACCGTCAAAGCTATCGCCATTCATTCTAAAACCATTAACATGGCTAAACTTCCCTGTTAACACCACCGCTCTACTGGGGCCACAAATGGAGTTGGTACAAAAATTGTTTTTAAACAAAGCACCCTCATTCGCAATTCTATCAATATTTGGTGTGGGTGCCAACTTACTTATAGGGTGGCCATAGGCACTTATCGCTTGGGCAGCATGGTCATCGGCCATAATGTAAATGATATTGGGGCGTTTTGGCTCATTTTGGGACAGTGTTGGGTTGCTTTTACACGATTGTGAAAGCACTGATAAAATGAATAATGATGCTACGATTCTCATGATATTTTGTTTTTTTTTTGACACTTTAATTTGAACATTCAATGGACATGTGATACGCACAAAGTAATCAGATTTTATTAAGTACATGACAAAAATTGAAAAATAAATGTCATATAATTAATTGTCAGCAGTTTAATAATCTCAGATGTCTCAATTCCAGTGGGATTAGTGCCATTTACAGAAGGCCAATCTAATTTTTTGTCATGTACTGAACAGATTTTATTATAATCAGTGGGTTTTGATATAATTGCTCCCGTTGACCCCTCCGCCTATCGGCATACCGAAAACTCGGTACAAGCTCTCCCCTTGAAAAAAGGGGGAGGACTTATTTAGGGGCTTGTTTTTAATGGTTTTAAATTAATTGAATTTTGTCTTGTACTTAAATAACAACGACAAAACGGCCCGTACAAATTTACTTGGTTAATTCAAATTCTTTCATAAGTTTAGCATTGGAATCTGTTCCAACAAATACTTGGAACATACCAGGTTCAGAAACAAAATCCAGATTGGAGTTATAAAACTTTAAATCGCTTTCAGTCAATTTAAAAGTCACCGTTTTGGTTTCTCCTTTCTTGATTTCAACTTTTTGAAAACCTTTAAGCTCTTTTACGGGCCTAGTTACCGAACCCACCACATCGCGTATGTACAACTGAACCAC
Organism: Mariniflexile sp.; assembly: GCF_052728615.1. Classification (NCBI taxonomy): domain Bacteria; kingdom Pseudomonadati; phylum Bacteroidota; class Flavobacteriia; order Flavobacteriales; family Flavobacteriaceae; genus Mariniflexile; species Mariniflexile sp. The sequence continues at coordinate 32,894 of NZ_JBFVFE010000026.1, forward strand.
CTCTTTGCCATCATAATTTCCGGAATTGGTTACATCAACAGAAGCTTCAATACTACCTGATACGTTCATTTCTGTGGCACTTAATTTTAAATTGCTATAATCAAAAGTGGTATAGCTCAATCCGTACCCAAAAGGATACAATGGCTCGTTGCGAACATCCAAATAATTCGATTTGAATTTTTCAAACCTCCCTTCATTGTTCCCTAAGGGCCTTCCGGTGTTTTTATGGTTGTAGAAAATAGGCACTTGCCCCACATTCATTGGAAACGTAGCTGTTAATTTCCCTGACGGATTTACAGCACCAAACAAGACATCTGAAATAGCCAAACCAGCCTCACTACCCGAAAACCATACATTTAAAATGGCAGGCACCTGTGCGTTTTCTTCAACGATGGCCAAAGGTCTTCCTGTAAACAAGACCAAAACCACTGGTTTTCCAGTTTTAAGCAAAGCGTTTAATAAATCTTTTTGGACCTGCGGAATTTGCAAATTCGTTCTGCTGCTGCTCTCGCCGCTCATTTCAGCCGATTCTCCCAAAGCAGCCACAATAACATCCGATTTTGAAGCCATAGCCAGTGCTTCATCCAACAATTGTTTATCGGTGCGTCCATCCCGAGGGATGGTTTTTCCAAACATGGTCGCCCGTTTTTCAAATGCCAAATCATAATCCAAATTACTGCCTTTTGCATACAAAACATGGACGCCTTCTCCTGCAACGGTTTTTAAACCTTCCAACAACGGATTGGACAAATCTTGTTTTGTGGCCACGCTCCAGGTGCCCGCCATATTAACGGCGTTATTAGCCAAAGGACCGATTAAAGCTATTGTTCCCGACTTTTTTAACGGCAATAGTTGGTTGTCATTTTTTAACAACACCATGGACCCTGAGGCTACTTTACGCGCAAAATCCCTGTTTTCTTTAGTGAAAATTTCCGTTTTTGTTCTGGTTTCATCACAATATTTATAAGGATCTTCAAATAACCCCAATTCAAACTTGGCGGTTAAAATACGTTTTACGGCAGCGTCAATATCATTTATGGAAATTTTCCCTTCATCCAAAGATTTTTTTAATGTTGTTAAAAACCCATCGGAAACCATATCCATATCAACCCCAGCAGTTAGAGCTTGCGCAGAGACTTGTTGAAAATCTCCAACACCATGGTACACCATTTCCTCAATTCCTGTATAATCGGTTACCACAAAACCATTGAAACCCCAATCGTTTCTCAATAAATCGGTAAGTAACCACTTGTTTCCGGTTGCAGGAATACCATCAATTTCATTAAACGACGCCATAACAGAACCCACGCCCGCATCAACTGCTGCTTGGTATGGTGGTAAATACTCGTTGTACATGCGTATTTTACTCATATCAACGGTGTTGTAATCCCTGCCTGCCTCTGGGGCACCATAAAGCGCAAAATGCTTTACACAGGCTAGCATCGTGTTGTTTTTGGTTAAATCATCACCTTGGTACCCATGCACCATGGCTTTTGCTATTTCACTGCCCAAATAGGGATCTTCCCCAGAACCTTCTGAAACACGCCCCCAACGGGGATCGCGAGAAATATCAACCATAGGAGAAAATGTCCAGTTAATGCCATCGGCGGTGGCTTCTTGAGCTGCCATTTGTGCCGTTTTCTTTATCATTTCCATATCCCATGAACACGATAGGCCTAATGGAATTGGGAAGGTAGTTTCATAACCATGGATCACGTCCATTCCAAAAAGCAGTGGGATTTTCAAGCGGCTTTTTTCAATAGCAATTTTTTGAACATCGCGAATTTTTGCTGCCGATTTTATATTGAAAAGCCCCCCAACCTTGCCTTCTTCAATTTTTTTGGCAATGTTGGAACTTTTTGCTTGCCCTGTGGTTATATCGCCCGATGATGGTAAATTCAACTGGCCTATTTTCTCTTCAACGGTCATTAAACTTAAAATGGAATCCACTTGTTTCCCAAAAGGATTGCCAGAAGTTTTTGCTGGACTATTTTGTGATGTATTACAAGAAAAAATTACTGCTGCAAAAATGCAACTTAAAATACTATTGATTTTGGTTAGTTTAGTCATTTTTAAATTTTTGATTTTGAAAATAGCCATATTAAGAGTTGTGGTTCTGCAAAGGCAGAGTCCCAACTGTTGTGATTATCGTTTTCAAAATAGGTTAACTTTACATCAGCTCCTTTTTTTTGTAATGCTGTAACCATACTTAATGAAAAATAAGGATGTACCACATCATCGTTTCCGCCATGAAAAACCCATAATGATACTTTATCAGCATATTTAGTTACCGATTTCGGATTTCCTCCACCGCTTATTGGAAAAGCAGCCGCAAACAAATTGGGTTTGAACTTGAGTATATCAAAAGTACCCATGCCTCCCATGGATAAGCCCCCAACATATATTTGATTTTTATTAATGTAAGATTTACTGGTTATATCCTCCATCAAGCTCAAAACCAATTTCATGGATTTTGTTGGCTTCCCAGCCTTTTTGTATTTGTATTTTTCCAATCCCTTTTTGGAACGATCCACTTTTACATTAGACCAATACCCTTCCTTTGGAGATTGAGGAAAAATAACAATGGCAGGAAATGAATCCCTGTTTTTTTCATTGGCAAATAATTTGCTACCATGTACTAACTGGGTTTTATTATCATTTCCGCGTTCTCCTGCGCCATGTAAAAATAATATTAACGGATATTGTTTGGATTCTGAGAAATTCTTTGGAAATAGGATGCGATATTTTAAAGTATCGCCCTGTTTTACAAAAAAAGCTTCTTTATACAATTCTTGGTGTTGGGCAGTTGATGTTAATACTGCAAAACAAAACAATATCACACTCAAGTATTTTACTTTTAAAACCATTTATTCCATTTTATTGATAATTAAACCCAAGTTTATTTAAACCGTTCTTTACATCTGCATTTTGCATGAACAACTTCCAAAGCAACCCGGTTCTATGGTTTTCAATCATAATAATCTGTGGGCCTTGGTCTATGGCCAAATAAGCATCTGCAACCCAAAAATTATAGTGTGGGCTATAGGCATCATAAAATCCTGCCGGTCCCAATAGTTTATCTTTTTTCTGGTATAGATAGTGCATGACTTGCAGCGATTCATTAGGGGTATATGCAATAGAGCTAATGGCCGCAGTGGGCGACACCACACCTCTGTCGTTTGATGGGCTGTGCGCGGAATAGCCCAAAGAACCGTCATCGTTTCTGGAATAACTCGCTGTTAAACCCCACAGATCGGCGCCATAACCTACATAGTTTTTAGGATTGGAAATACAATACTGACGGTTTATTTTTGTATGGTTTACCACAACATTCCAGTAATTGCCATACTGATCGGATAGATTTTTTGGATTCAATCCCAAAAACGAATAATGGCTAAAAAACAAAGGGCCTCCAAAATTGGAGCCGCCAGAATGTTTGAGTACCAATGGAAAACCATATTGGGTGGCAGTAGATACTATGGCGCCTGAACTTGCCCATCCTTTTTCGTAGGCCGTTTTGGCAATGCTGTAATTTGGAGATGCAGCAGCCAGAATGTAGGTTATTAGCACCTCATTATAACCCACAAGTTTTAAGTTTATTACAAAACCATAATTAGGGCTCCAGTGCCAATATAAAGCGTCTTGATTTTGGGTGTACCAATTCCACTCTACACCTTTCCAGAGCATCTCTGCTTTTTGTGCCAGTGCTTTTTCTGTGTCGGAACCATTTTTTAAATATTCTTGCACACAAATAAGTCCTTGTGCCAAAAATGCGGTTTCAACCAAATCGCCACCATCATCATTGGGACCAAAAGGAATGACCTTACCGGTACCGCCATCAATCCAATGCGACCATGCGCCATGAAATCTATCAGCGCCTTCTAAAAAAATCAGTATTTTGTTTAATCTTGTAACTCCAGCTTCTCTGGTAATAAAACCACGCTCAATTGCCACAATGATGCCCATCAATCCAAAACCTGTTCCGCCAGAAGTTACTACATTCTCGTTCAATGTGGGTTCCTTAGGATGGTAACGCTCTTTCGCAGCACCCGAAGCTGCGTTGGCAAAATCCCAAAAGTATTTAAAGGTTTCTTTTTGGGTCAAATCCATCATTTCTTCATCCGTTAGTTTCTTAATTACGGGATCAATAGGGTCAGGAATATAAGGTTCTTGGTATCCCGGACCGTTGTCATTGCCGCAGGACATCATCAAATATGCAAAAATCAAGTAACTGAATCTCATCTTTATTATTTTATTATTAGTGTAGATCATTTAAATTTAATTTTTTAGTAGAAGACCCCTCTGCCTTCGGCATACCGAAAATTCGGTACAAGCTCTCCCCCTTGAAAAAAGGGGAGGAATTTGCGAGAATTTTTATTTTTGTCAATTTGAATTTTTTAGTAAATTTTTGTCATATTACAAAAAATTCAAATACTTAGTTTGTTTAGACCTCACAGGTTTCCAAAACCTGTGAGGTCTTAAAACCGCGATTATCAACTAACATTCTGTCCTGTAATTCATTTTATTTATGGAACTCATTTAAAGTTTTTCAATTGGCTAAAAACTTTAAATGAGTTCATACTTAAATCCTAATTTATCCAAACCATTTTGGACATCTTTATTTTGCATGAACAACTTCCAAAGCAACCCCGTTCTATAATTTTCAATCATTACCGGTATGGGCCCTTGGTCTATGGCCAAATAGCGCGGTACATACCAGTTGTATTCTAAACTGAAAGCGTCATAAGGCCCATACTTCCCAATTAACGAATCGTGGTTTTTATACAAATTCCGAAGCATTTGCATACTCTCTTTTGGTGTGTATGGAAATGACGATAAGGCCGCCGTTGGCGAAATGACCCCTAAATCGTTACCGGGCCTATGCCCTTTATATCCTTTTATGGAATAACTAGAGGTTAGCCCCCAAAGGCTGTCGCCATACCCTTTATAGTTTTTAGGATTATCAACAGCATATTTATAATGGATTTTTGCTTGGTTTTGAACCAGTTTCCAATAATCGGCATATTGGTCGGACAACCCTTTTGGGTTTAATCCTAAATAAGAATAGTGCGCCCAAAAAAGTGGGCCTACTGGCGCTTCATCATGTTCGTAGTAATCTAAGACCAAGTCTTCTCCATAAAATTTTTCTTTTGAAACAATGGCACCCTTACGCGCCCAACCTTTATGATATACGGATGGTTCTATGGGATGCGTTGGCGATGCTGCCGCAAGTACATACATTATTAAACATTCGTTGTAACCGCCCACCGGGAAATCCATATCCCAGCCATCGGTAGGCGACCAGTGCCAATACAGTACATCTTCGCCATTTTTAGTGTACCAATTCCATTCCACCGCTTTCCAAAGTTTGTCTATTTTGGCCGTGAGCTCTTTTTCCTTTTCATTACCATCTTTAAAATATTCTGAAACGGTTAGCAATCCTTGGACCAAAAAAGCGGTCTCTACCAGATCGCCCCCAGTGTCTTTTTTACTAAAAGGCACTATTTTCCCCGTTTCACCATTTAGCCAATGAGGCCAAACGCCGTGAAACCTATCCGATTTCTCAAGAAAATCCATAATTTTTAAATACCTATTTAATGCTTCGTCCCTGGTAATAAAACCCCTTTCTATACCTACTAAAATGGCCATGACACCAAATCCGCTACCACCAATGGTTACGGTGTTTTTGGGAGAGGTTGGATAGGCATCGTCGGTATGCAAACGCTCGCGTGCCATACCGGAATTAGGTTCGGCACCTTCCCAAAAATAGTTGAAGGTTTGTTTTTGGATGGAATCCAAAATGGTTTCATCAGATAATTCAGCATACTGTTTTTCATTTTCTGAATTTTCAACTTGCTTATTTTTGGAATTACAACTGAAAACAATGATGGTTAAAAAGTATATATATAGTAGTCTCATTTGCGAAAAATTTAAAAGAAGTTATAATACCTATCATCATTTAAGATGATTGGCATGATGGATTAAAAGTTAGCTGCATCAAATAATTTGGTACAGCTGACCTAATACAAACAAACTAAACAACTCAAAAAAATAATGGCTAGGCAACATGCTAGCCATATTTTTTAATTTATAAGAGCTTGGATTTCTGTTTGGGAAAGCACCTTGTTATAAAATGCCAATGCATCCATAGAACTTAAATCGGACTTGTGATTAAAAATCAAATATCTTGGTGCTCCAGACATGATAGACATGACGTCACAACCTGTCCAGTTTAAACCAGTAATATCAATTTCTCTTTCCAATACACCATCTAAATATACAATGGCTTTAGTTTGAGATATTGTAAAAGCAATATGTACCCAACCTGAAGTATTAGTTAATTGCCTTGCAGCAATGGCTGTTCCGTTTCCTGTTCCATTACCAACATTCAACCTAATACTTTGACTAGCTCCTCCTTCTCTAAATACTCTAATCCCGAAATTTCTATTTCCTTGACCATTGGCAGGCAGCGGATTAGACAGATCGGGAGCACTTATAGTCAAAATACCTGCGCGATTGGTACCAGGATTATTTAAATTATACCAAAAAGCACCACTAAACTCATCACTTAATAAACCCGCAGTTGGGAATGTTAAATAAGCATCATCTGCGCCCACATACGCATTGCTTCCTTCTTTAGAAGCTGTAGTAAAAGTTGGTGTTCCAATAACAGTCGCATCTGTTTTACTTATGGTTTCTAAATAATTACCATTAAAAGGCATATCAAACTTTTTACTACCTTGAACTACAGATTTAAGAACTTCATTTTGTGTTAATTCTTTATCAAAAAAGCGTAGTTCATCCATTGCACTTAAATCGGACTTGTGATTAAAAATCAAATATCTTGGAGCTCCGGACATGATGGACATAATGTCACACCCTGTCCAGTCTAAACCTGTTATAGTAGTTTCTCTTTCTAAAACACCATCCATATAGATTCTGGCTCTTGATTGATTTATTGTAAAAGCAATATGAACCCAACCAGAAGTATTAGTTAATTGTCTTGCAGCAATGGCAGTTCCGTTTCCTGTTCCATTACCAACATTCAACCTAATACTTTGATTAGCTCCTCCTTCTCTAAATACTCTAATCCCGAAATTTCTATTTCCTTGACCATTGGCAGGCAACGGATTAGACAGATCGGGAGCACTTATAGTCAAAATACCTGCGCGATTGGTACCAGGATTATTTAAATTATACCAAAAAGTTCCGCTAAACTCGTTTCCTAATAAACCTGCTGTAGGATATGTTAAGTAAGCATCATCTGCCCCTGAGTATGCTCCGGTACCTACTTTAGTTGCTGTAGTAAATCCTGGAGTTCCAAACTCATTAGCAGAGTTTCCAGATATTAATTCAGAAAAATCACCATCAAAAGGCATATAAAATTTTTCACCATCAAAAATTGGTATATAAGGAGGTGTATCTACTTTTTCAAATGTTGTGGTTTCTGTAACAACAACATCATTGGTATCAGTAGCGGTAATTGTTAATGTATGATTCCCTGTGGATACCTCTTTTGTTAAATCATCAATAATAACCAGTTTACTATCTGCAAACTCATTCAAATTTGCAATCTCAGCATCATCCAATTTCACAGTTATATTTGCAATACCAAGATCGTCCTCTACTTGAAATTTAATTGTTATAGATGCTATTGGGTCTTTTGATCTAACCACCGTAGTCCCGCTAGGACTTGGCGTTGAAAGCGTAATTACAGGGCCATCATAAAGAAAATCGCTAAATTCGGGCTGTTCTAGGTTTTGGCAACCAAAAGTTAGTATTGCCATAAATACTAAACCTAAATATTTAAAAGTTTTATTTTTCATCTTTTCTATACTTTTTAATTAATAATTAGGATTCTGAACAATAACGCCTCCAGATTGATCTATAGCATCTTGAGGAATAGGATACAAAGCGTGCTTAGGTAAATAACCCAATCCACTTAATACTGTTGAAGCATCGCCCCAGCGCACTAAATCGTAAAATCTGTATTCTTCTAATGCAAATTCCACGCGTCTTTCTTGTTTGATAGCATCTCTTAAATCAGCCTGACCTGTGGCCGTAGTATTGAGAAGACCAGCTCTTGAGCGAATTTTATTGATGTAACCAACAATTTCAGATTGTGAAGCTAATCCAGATTCATTACCAGCTTCGGCAGCCATAAGGATAATATCAGCATATCTTATAATTTTAATGTTTTCCCAGCGGTTTCCATTAATTGCTAAAGTGGTGCGAATACTTTTCATGGTATAGGCTTTTTTGTTCCAATATTGTTGCGCTAAAACACTTGGAAAAGCAGGTAATACGCCACCACCAAATCCACCATCATCTTGACCCGACTCTAGTAGTGTATTGGCTTTTCTTAAGTCGCCCGCCTCAAAGGCATTTGCAAGATTTGATGTTGGTACATTAAATCCCCATCCTAAATTCCAATCTCCTGTACCTCTAACACCTTGAGATATGAAGTAATTGGTATTGTATGAATCTCCGTTTTCGGTTACTGTTTGTTGAATTTCGAAAATAGATTCAACACCGTTATTACCAACTCTTTCAAACAAATTAACCAAATTAGGTTCTAGTGAATATACTTGAGAGTCTATAATCTCTTTACACTTGTTGTAAGCGTTGGGCCAATCGTTTTGGTAAAGATATAGTTTAGCTAATAATGATTTTGCAAAACCAGAACTAGATCTGCCCGGAAAGCCAGTCCAACTTTGTGGTAGGTTTGCTTCTGCAATTAAAAGGTCGTTTTTAATAAAGGTATCTATAGCTGCAATAGTTGATTTTGGTGCAAAAGCATCAGAAGGCACATCAATAGTAGCTGTAATTATAGGCACTTCCCCATAATCTCTACGCAACTCAAAATACATTAATGCCCTTATGGCTCTTGCTTCACCATCGTTTGCTATGCTTCCAGAGTCTGCTAAACCTTCTTCTTCAATATTATTTATCACCTCATTACAAGCAAAAATAACTTCATAATGTCCATTCCACCATGTAGTATTCAATCCAATGGTTGGGATATATTGAAAATCATTAAATGCGTTACCAAAGGCAGCACCATCTCCTGTAGTACTTCCTTTTTGAGAATCGTCTGATCTAATACTTCCAAACCAGAATCGTTCCCAGCCACCAACTCTATTTAATAAGGAGTAAACTCCAAACATGGCAGCTTCTTGCCCGCCAACTCCTAGCTCTTCATTATTTGCAACTTCTCCCAATGGTAACCTGTCTAAAAAATCATCTTGACAAGAAAAAGGGATTGCTAATAAGGCAACTAATGAAAATATTTTTAATTTTTTAATAAGCTTTATATTTTTCATACTATTTTTTTTAAAAGGTTAAACTTAGTCCAAGAGTTGATATTACTGGTATTGGGTAGCCACCACCGTCAACACCAAAAGAGGTTGGTGATCCGCCAGCTTCTGGAGTAAAACCAGATGCTTTGGTCCATGTAAATAAATTCTGAACGTTTGCATACAACTTTAATTGCTGTATTTTTAACTTTTCAAGTATATTACTGTTAATACTGTAATTTAATTGAATATTTCGAATTCTAATATAACTGCCATCTTCAATCATGTATGTAGAAGGCAATCTATTATAATTTGTTGAAAATAATCTTGGTTCCCAGTTTGAAGAACCAGAACCATTCCATCTATCTTGAAGGTCTGTTCTATAGTTAAATTGAGCAAATGAATTTCCGTTACCCCAATTACGATATATTTCATTACCATAAACACCTTGAAAATCTATATTCAAAGAAACATTCTTATATTTAAAATTGGCATAAAAACCGTATGTCAAATCTGGAGTTGGATTACCAATTAAAGTTCTATCTGCTGGCGTTATCTCACCGTCATCGTTAACATCTCTGTATTTAAAATCGCCAGGTGCATAAGTGCCTAATCTACTTGGAGGCAATGAAGCAATATCTGCATTTGATTGGTATAAGCCATCTACTATATAACCATAAAAACTCCCAATGGGTTGTCCAGTTACGGTTCTTGAAGCGGTTCCGTTTGCGAATATAGGTGCGTCTTCAAAAGTTGATAATACTTTGTTGTTGACTGTAGTAAGGTTACCACCTATTGAATAGCTAAAATCATCATTGATTTCGCCGTCCCAAGAAATTTCAAACTCAAGACCTTTATTTTCTATTTCACCAAAGTTATCAAAGAACGTTTGTACACCAGTGTCAACAAATACTAATAAATTTTCGGTTTTTCTATTGTAATAGTTGGCGTTTAACATTAATCTATTAGCAAACCATCTAGACTCAAAACCAATTTCCCACATTCTTACAGTTTCCCATTGTAGGTTTGGATTTTCCTCAAACTTTTGAACATAGCCGGGTACAACTTCATTGCCAAAAACAGCCGTAGCTCCCTGGCTTACCCCAGGATAATACGGGTAATTGGTTCCTCCGGGTAAGGCTTGGTTACCTAAAACCCCAGTTGAACCTTTAATTTTTAAATAGCTTAAACCATTAATATTATCCATAAAGCCTTCTCGAGTAACTACCCAACCAGCACCAATAGACCAAAAATCCTGCGCTCTATTTTCTGGTGCAAGCTGTGAGGTTGCATCTCTACGGTAAGAGGCGTTTAATAAATATTTGCTATCATAATTATAGATGGCTCTAGATAAAAATGAAGAGGTTGCTCTTTCTGATTGACTTGAATTTGACGTTCTAGTAGATGGATCACCGTAAGGAAATACATTTAAGTACCAAAACCGTTGATTATCTGGAATGATACCTACGGATGAACCTGGATCATGTTGCACACTTCCAGAAATGTTTTCTGATGCAAATTGTGTAGTTGTAAAACCTGCTACAGCATTTATATCGTGTTTACCATATTCTTTCGCAAATGAAAGAATGTAATCTTGTTGAAAATTAACAGTAACGTTATTAGATTGACTTACTCTTGTTAATTGATTTCCATTAAAGTTGTCAATTTCATCTGTTTCAGACACATATATTGGTACAATTGGTGTGTAAGATCTAGATCTAAAGTTGTTATAATCACCATATATTGTTGCTTTAAAATTGAAATTCTTTAAAAAATCGATTTCAGCAAACAAGCTACTTACAAAACGATACCTTTGAGGAATGCTTTTGTTTTTTGTAACCTCTGCTACTAAAAGTGGATTGCCTATTTGTGGACCGCCAATTTGCACTGGTAACTGATTGTATAAACCATTAAATTCTGGTCTAGAGTCAAAATGAATAGGATCTACAATGGGTGTTGCATTTAATGATGAACTAAAGCTACCTGTATTAGGAAGTTTATCTTGAAGTCCATTAATGGTCAACCCCATTTTAAAATTATCTGTTAAATTATATTCATTATTTAAGTTAAAAGTAATTCTTTGTAACTGTTCATCCTTAATGAGTCCGTCTTCAAGACGATACCCCAAACCAAAAGATAGTTTGTTTTTTTCAGTAGCGTTTTGTATGCTTAAATTAGTGGTTTGTAAAACTGCTGATCTATTTGAAATACGTTCTACCCAATTGGTATTACCTGTAAATTTATCATAATGAGGGAATGGAGCAGCACCTTCATTTGCAAGTTGCTCATCATAAAGTTCTCTAAAAAGAGTGGCATCAGCCAAATCTGGTGCACCTACAATATTTTTAATACCAATCGACGAGTTGAAATTAACTCTAAACTGACCCTTTTTAGCAGTTTTGGTTGTAATAATAATAACACCATTAGCTCCTCTAACACCAAAAACAGCTAGTGATGATGCGTCTTTTAACACTTCAATAGATTCTATATCATTTGGGTTCACAAAGTCTATATTGCTTGCAAATATACCATCAATTACAAATAAAGGGCCTACAGCGTATCTACTACTTGTACCTCTAATCCTAATATCAGGGGTTTGCCCTACTTGCCCAGAGTTTACTACGCTTAAGCCCGCTACTTTACCCTGAATGGATGCAATAGGGTTGGTAGCTGGCTTATCAGCGACCTCTTCACCTTTTATACTAACAATGGAACCTGTTAAATCTCGTTTTTTTGCCGTACCATACCCTACAACCACAACTTCATCAAGGGCAGCTATATCTGGGTCCATTGAAATATTAACTGTTGTTTGGTTTTGGATGGTAACTGAAGAAGTTTTAAAGCCTATATAGCTGAATTCTAAAGTTTCTCCTTTGTTCACGTTAATGGAATACTTGCCATCAAAATCGGTACTAACACCTCTGCTTGTTCCTTTTACTATGACATTTACACCAGGTACCGGCATATTATCTTCAGAACCGGTAACCACACCCGAAACGGTTATGTTTTGGCTAAAGCCACTTACTGAAAATAGAAAAAATAGTAGTAAAATAATTTTTGCTTTCATATAGTTTAGTTTAATTTTTAGTTTAGGCAATATACAATCACATTTAGATTTTTACCAATAATGGCACACTTTATAAATACGTCATCAATAAATTAAGCGCAAAAAAGCCTAATTGACGTATATCAAACTATATAAAAAAGGCAAAAAAGAGATGGTCAATGCTTAAATGACGTATAAATGGCGTAGTGATAAGCGAGTAAAAAAGTAATTTTACAGGCTGTTTAAATGAAATTCCTTAAGAAATCGGTTACGGAAATATCATTTTCTAATTTTAGCTTGCCTTTTAATCGATATCGATGGGTTTCAACCCCTCTTACTGAGATATTCATTAATGGCGCAATTTCTTTATTGGATAAATTCATTTTGATGTAGGCACAGATCTTTAAATCTTTGTGGGTCAAATCTGGGAATTGGGTTTTTAACTTATTGAAAAATTCTTCGTGTACTTGATTGAAATTGTACTCGAATACTTCCCACTCATCTTCATGCCCAACAGAATCATCGAGTTTTTTTAATAGCTTTCTAAATGAATATGTGTTATCTAAACTATTTTTATATTCCAATAATTCCTTTTTTATTTCTTGTATGGACTCATTTTTTTTAACCAATGCCATTGCTGTATTGGCCAATTGTTTACTTTTTAACTTCACTTCATTTTTTAAGGATTCATTTTTCAATTGGATGATTCTTTTTTCATTTTGAATGGCTTTCTCTCTAAGCAATTCCCTTTGCTCTTTAACAAACTTAAACTGCAATACCCGTTGTTCCTTTTTAACTTTTCGTTTGTGCAGAAAATAGACCGCTCCTATGAGTAAAAGCAATAAAAAACCAAATAATAAAAAGCCTGTTTTCCCTTTATACCATGGTGGCAGTACTTTTATTCCTATATTTTGAGGAAGTGATTTTTCGCCCAAATCGTTCGCTGCTCTAAATAAAACGGTGTACTCGCCATTATTGAGGCTAGATAGTTCCAGTTTTTCATTTTCCATTTTAGACCATTGGATAGGTTCTGTGTTGGAAATGGCATATTCAAAAAAATGGTCTCTTGACAATGCCGATGAAATAGCTATGGTAATACTCTTATTAAAAGGAACCTCTATCTCTTTATTGGAAGTCAAATCGATCAACTGTTTATTGATTTCTATGCGCTCTATGGTAGGTTTTGCTAAACTAGCCTTTATGGTGGCTTTAAAATTTCCATCAATCATCATAAACCCATCATTTAGACTTAAAGCATAAATAGAATCATTTATTTTGGAAACGTTTTCAAAATCGACAATCAATCTTTTTTTGAAATACTTTGGCATTAAAAACAAATCGTTATCTGGATTTGCGAGATTTTTAAAAGTGATGGCATCTTTGTTCTTGATGGCCAAGATATTTAGAGGGTCCTCTGAAATGATATAGGAGTCTTTTCCCCAATTATCGTTCAATAATTTATAAGGCACGATGCTATCTCTAAGTGGTTCATATCTTTGCCAACCATTATTGGTTTTAAAGCAAATTTCATTTTTTATTTTATAGACCCTCACATTATACTCAGATAAAAGTCCTTTTTTTACGTAACTTTTTATACTTGCAATGCTGTCGTAGTTTTTATCGAAACTAATTCTATATAACCCCTTATAGGCATGTGCCGCCCAAGCATGGTACTGGTCCTCAAAAACCAAAAACTGAATGGGGTCTGTTGATTTACGCATGTGCTTTACCTCCCAGGTGCCGTTACCATACTTGAATCTCACAATGCCGGCATACGTACCTTGCATGAAAATATTACTCTGTTCCGGTACTTTTTTTATGACCCAACCTCCGGTAAAATTTGAAATCAATTTTATTTTATCCTTTTCAACCAAATAAGTGCCATTGTTGTGGCCACAGAACAAGTTTCCGTTAATTTCCTTTAAATCCCAAACTTGCCCCTGAGAGCCTTCAACAAACTGTAAATTGTTCAGGTTATCTAAAAAATACAGACCTGTATTGCTTCCTAAATAAATAGTGCCTTTATATGAAATAACGTCGTAAACAGCTCCCAACTTGCCTGAAATATCGTTATAGAAGGTATGGTGTTCTTTTAAATCGATGGAAGCCAAACCATTGTCCAAACCTAACCACAGCTCATTATCCGCATCTAAATACTGACACAATATGGTATTATTTGCCAATCCGTTTTCTTTATTTACATGAAAAATAATTTTTCCATACGCATCTGTATAATACACCCCATTTTGAATGGTGCCAAAAACCATATTCCCATTGCCCAATATTGAATGGCTATTGAGCTGGTACTTTTTTAATAAAGAATCTATTTCGAAATTTAAAGAGATAAGCTTTTTTCCTTTGTAAAGATAACATCCGTTTAAGGCCGTGGTGATGAGAAGTCCGTCGTTATAATTTGATACAGAAACAACTTTTGTGTTTATTAAAGTATTATCAAGAATTGAAACAACCAATTCATCATTTTTTAAAATCAATATCCCGTTTCTTAAAGTAGAAACATACAGCACGTTTTTAACAACATCGCATGAAATAATGGTTGAAGGGGTTTTGATTTTTTTTATAACACCATCATTAAAAATATAAATATTAGAAAACGATCGGAATATTATAGAATTACGGTAGCTAACTATTTGCCAAAACTCTTCGTTTATTGGCGCATTTTTTTCAATTAATTTGCTTAATGATGTATATTTTAATTCACCTTTAGCATCTTTTTTCCAATATCCAAACTCTTCATAAGAGCCCACATATATTTTATCTATAACCGCCAATACAGAGCGAATCGTTGTTTTGTTCGGCATTTGTACTAAACTCCATTTAAACCTGTCAAATTCCAAAAGGCCCTTATCGTTGGCAACGTACAATTTACCTTCGGTGGATTTTGATATGCCCCAATTTTGATTTCCAGCATTGTAATCGGACAATGAATAATTTTGAAAATAGGGCGTAAATTGAGCAACCAATGTTTGGGACACTTGTAAAACGCATAACAGAATAAAAAATCCAATATGTTTTACATGCATGGTTTTGAATTGTATAAAAAGATGGTTAAAAAGTGTTACCAACAAAAATAATCAAATTAAAATCATTGGATTAAATTGAAACAATAATGTTTTCTTATCAAATTTTTCCATACGAACTGGTTTAAACTACTTCGGGGCAGATTCCACGAGGTATTCAAATTCCAAAGAAAATATTTTTTACTTCAACAGATATGGGTATCATTTAGTTCAGTACATGACAAAAATGGAAATGAAAAGTTCAAAACATTAAAAATAAGCCACTTAATAATTCCTCCCCCTTTTTTCAAGAGTAGAGCCTGTACCGATTTTTCGGTATGCCGAATGGCGGAAGGGTCAATGATATTGTTTTTTAAATTATATGAGATATTTTTGTCATGTACTGAAATCATTTAGTTAT
This sequence comes from Mariniflexile sp., assembly GCF_052728615.1. Classification (NCBI taxonomy): domain Bacteria; kingdom Pseudomonadati; phylum Bacteroidota; class Flavobacteriia; order Flavobacteriales; family Flavobacteriaceae; genus Mariniflexile; species Mariniflexile sp. The sequence goes on from NZ_JBFVFE010000026.1 coordinate 48,674, forward strand.
AAAATAATACTGTGTTCCATCGTATCAGCACATATTTAAAGAAACCGCTGCATTTTTTAAAATGTAGCGGTTTCTTATAAAATTGGAATTTAACAATCTAAATCTTAATACAATTTTTCAATAATTCAAATTAAATCCGACCCCAAAACCCATATCACTATCGTAATGTGTGGTTATCCCCAAATTTCGGGTTGCTATATACCGCAGGCCTCCCAAATACTCCTTGTCGGTATTCCACATGAGGTTCATCCGCAGCCTTGCTGTAACAGGAATATCGTTTCGCTCAAACTGCAGCCTTACATTCCCGTCCGTAAAAACCTCCGCCTGCGCTATCACCAACATTGGCAGGGTATAATTGACCCCTACACTAACCAAAGCACGTTTATCCTTGGTGTTCTTTTGTCCAAATAGGTTTTCCTCGACCTCATTATGCCCAAGTTTTCTATAGCGCCAGTCAAACCCAACAAATGGCATTAGCCATTGCATTTTTCCGATATACCGGCCTATATGGGTTTCTGTTTCATAACCTTCCATATCAGTATATCCCAAACGCCATTCGGTGCCAAAACTCCATCGTGTACTTTGGGCCATCAGTTGTCCATCATTTCCATTGGTGGCAAAATCGTTTTCTGCCATCAGGTGGAAATTCCTATCGTCGCCTTTTAGTTTCCGCAATGCAAGGTCCGGATTTGGAATCAATGGATTGGGTTCTTGGTTTTCATAACTAAAAACCCTGCCCATACCGCTCATCATATGATAGAGGATATGGCAGTGAAAAAACCAATCGCCCACTGCATTTGCCTCAAACTCGAAAACATCGGTTTCCATAGGCATAATATCCACCACATTTTTTAGCGGTGCGTAATCCCCTTGGCCGTTGAGCAACCTAAAGTCGTGACCATGCAAGTGCATCGGGTGGCGCATCATGGAATTGTTGTAAATGGTAATCCTCACTTTTTCACCCTTTTTTATCAGGATTTTATCGCTTTCGGAAATCACCTTGTTGTCCAAGCTCCAAACGTAACGGTTCATATTGCCCGTAAGCGTAAAATTCAGTTCCCTTACCGGAGCATCCTCGGGAAGCGTGGTTTTGGTGGGCGATTTGAGCATAGCGTAGTTGAGCGTTGTGATGTCTGAAAGTTCATTGCTTTTGTACATTTCTTCGTTCATCTTCATGCCATCCATTCCTTTCATTCCATCCATTTCGTCCATTTTGTGGCCATTAGGATCTTCGCCATCCATTTCCATTTTCTTGTCTTTTTCGTTATTTTCAGGACCCGTTATTTCAGGATACATCACCACGTTCATATCCATTTGCTGTAGGCTCATACTCATTCCCATCTGGTCCAGATCGCCATTCATTTTCATCATTCCGTTCATCATTTCCATCCCTTCAAAGTATTTCAGTTTTGGCAGTGGCGATGTGAGCTGTTTTATGCCTTCGCCCAAATAGATGGATGCCGATTTGGTGCGGTCTTCAGGTGTTGCCAAAAATTCAAAGGCCGTATGGTCTGCAGGAATGGTGACCACCACATCATAGGTTTCGGAAACGGCAATGAGCATTCTATCCACCTCCACAGGCTCCACATCATTACCGTCATTGGCGACCACGGTTAACATTCCGCCAGCATACGTAAGCCAAAAATAGCTGGAGGCACCTCCGTTTGAAATCCGAAGGCGCACCTTATCTCCGGCTTTTAAACCGTTAAGGGAAGTATCCTCATTTTCGCTTTTGCCATTGATGAAAAATTTGTCATAATAAACGTCGCTTACGTCCATTGCCAGCATCCGTTTCCACTCATTGTGAAGTTTTGTTTTTAGGTGTCCCTTTTTTATGGCCTCTGCATAACTTTGTGTGGTTCCTTTTTTTATGGCAAACCAGTCCGATGCATTGTGGAGCATTCTGTGTACGTTTTCGGGATTTAAATCTGTCCATTCACTCAAAACTATGGGAATGGTGGGCAAATCGTCTATGCCTTTCCTGAAGGTTTTGTCCTCCGGTCTTTTCTTCAAAATCATGGAACCATACATTCCTATTTGTTCCTGAAGCCCAAAATGGCTGTGGTACCAATGGGTGCCGTGCTGTATGATTGGGAAGGTATATTTATGGACGCTGTGAGGCGGAATGGGCATTTGGGTGAGGTAGGGAACGCCGTCTTCCTTATTGGGCAAAAACAGACCGTGCCAGTGCAGGGAAGTTTCCTCATCCAACTCATTGTGCACATAAATTTCGGCAATGTCGCCTTCCGTAAAGGTGAGCGTGGGCATTGGTATTTGTCCGTTTACGGCAATGGCGCGCTTTTCCTTACCTGTAAAATTAACAAGGGTATCGCGTACATAAAGGTCGTAGCGCACTATCTTTTGTGCCTGTAGGGAAAGCGTTCCGAGAAACAGGAGCACGATTATTATTTTTTTCATTTCGTTTTCAAAAATTAGATTTTTTTATTGAACTTTAATTTTTAGCGTCAATAGTTTCCACGGTAGAGCCACAGCTCAACATTTGAGAACCATAATAGGGATTTTTAACGGTCTTGTCCTTGCTCAACCAATTGGCATCCTGCATTGGGCAGTACTGGTAATAAAGGGTTTCATTGGCATTGTAAAAAGGAATGAGCTCGTGCATATTTTTTGACAGCACCTTGAATGTTTCCCGTTGCTTGCCAATATCCTTTGTTGCTGAAATGTTTTTTGCAGCTTCCATCAATGAAGGCATTGCTTTAGTTACAGCGGTCTGTACTTCGGCTTTCAATGATTCTATTTTCAGGGCTTTTAGGGCAGTCAACAATTCCGATGATTTTGCGGCAGCCGTTGTAGGATTGGTCTTTACCAAGGCATCTTTTACGGCAAAATAATTGTTGAACAATGCGTCCAATGGATTTGTTTCCTTCATTCCAGACATAGGCATATCCGTATGTTCTTCAGTAGATGGCATTTTCATATCCGTATGTTTTTCCGCAGTTGGCATTTTCATATCCGTATGCTTTTCAGTAGATGACATTTTCATATCCTTATGGTTTTCAGTAGACGGCATTTTCATATCTGTATGTTTTTCAGATGATGGCATAGTCATATTAGCATGTTTTTCAGATGATGGCATCGTTTTACCTTCCTGTTCCACAGGCGAGTCCATTTTTGATTCGGACATATCCATCTGCATTTTAGTGTTGTCCATAGCGATTACTGGCTCTTTTTTTAGCCTTTCATATTTGCAACATCCCGCAAGTTGCGCGTATGCTGTATCCGGTGCCAAGAATTCTTCACTGTCATAACCCGCCAAGGCAATGCGTTTCAATATTTCGTCCCGATTTGTTTTTTTGGAATCGAAGGTTATCTCTGCCATTTTGCTGTCATTGTTCCAGTTAACGCTGGCAATGTTTTTAAGGTTTCCTGCGTTTTCTATGGCCGTCTTGCACATATCGCAGTTACCGAAAATTTTTACGGTTTCGGTTTTGGGGTTTTTTATTTGGGCGAAGCCCGAAGTAACTGACAGGGCTACCGATAGCACTATCAATAGGTTGAACATTGATTTCATTTTTAATAGGATTTAAAATTGTTACGTAAGATTGAATGTTGAAAACCAGGGATTTGTTTTCAATTTGACATAATTTTGGCTGTCAGGATAAGTGTATCAGCTTAATTTTGGTGGGGACCAAATCTGGAAATAGACAGGTTTGGGCTGTTGTTTGGTGTAGTTCCAAAGGTTTTTGAAAGCAGCAAGAACAACAGCATTTGTTTCTTCCGAAGTTGTGGGGTAATTTATAGATAAGGTGGTGGTTGAAGGAGAGTGGCAGGCAAGATTTCCGCAAGTGCCGTTGCAATCCTTTCCTTGTTTGTCCTTGTTTTTATGGTTTTTGCAACAATCGCTAGTGGACTGTTCCGCGCTATCTGAACAACAGTTTTTTTCAGATTGATGGGACAAGTTGATATATGCAAATACGCCCGTTGGCACTAAAAATATGCCGAGGGTAATTATCATTATCGCTATTTGAATCTTTTTTCGCATTATTGAATAACGAGCAAATGTAATGAATAATACAATCCGTTTTTCTATTTGGTATTTCCAGCACTTAAATTTAAGTTTTATTTGCGTTTTCCATACTTTTTTTTGTATCCATTTAAAAATCAACCGTCTAAACATTTAAATGAGGATTTTTAATTTGGCGAACGCTATTAGATTAAATAGTTCTCAAAACCCTAAATACCGCTCATTCTTCCTTACTAATTCTATCTGTTAAAATCCGTCTAATTAACATTGGCTGATTTTTGGTTAAAACATTTAACCAACATTCTATATAGGTCCGGATGTTTCTTTTTAAGCAAATCTGGACGCTCGAAGAAATATTCCGAAGCTACCGCAAAGAATTCTGCCTGGTTTGTGCCCCCGTATTTTCGGATATCAGAATGATTTTTATTTATCGCTTCCATTTCCTTATGGATCAAATTCAGCCAAGGGATTGCATATTGATGTTCCAATAACCGTTCTGGCACGCCGTCTGTTTGGCCATCCATTTTATCTATTAGGTGCACGAATTCGTGGATGCCCGTATTGCTTTTATCGGTTGTGTTTTTAAACCCGTGGTACAATGCTTTTTTTGATAAAATCATTTGTTTTTCAAACCGTCCGTTTCCAACTATTCCACCAATATTTCTCGATTTATCCTTGCTGCCAAATTGCATATCCTCATTAAAATTATCTGGATATAAAAGGATGCCACTTAAATTGGTGTAATGCCATTCCTTAAAGCCAAAAACCGGAATCACGGCACTGGCCGCAACCAAGATTTTGTCCAACTCTTCCAATTCAAACTCCACACCATCAATATACACCTCGCTCACAAATTGCATCATTCGTTGTTGAAAAACAAGTTGCCTATCTTTTGAAAGATTTTGATAATAGAGAACATTCTCCATTAACAATTTGTGCCAATGCTCCGGAAAAGGCTTTACGCCCTGCCGTTTCGCTATTCTATAAAAATGAACAGCAAACAGCAGAATCACGACAAAAATTAAAATATAGACCATCTAAAAACGAACGTATTAATTTACAGCTTCCGCTTTAAAGCCTATTTTTTGCAAGGTGGCCTTTATAGCTTCTTCCGTAGCACCATCGCTTTTTATGGTCAGGATTTTATCTGGGTTGGCGGTATCCACTTCCCAACTTTCAACACCTTCTTGCTTGTTTAAAAAAGGGGTAACTTTTGATACGCACCCACCACAATTGATATTTGTCTTAAATTTTAAGGTTTTCATTTTATTTGAATTTATGATTAATAATAGAGGTCATTTCGAAAGACAGTCAAATCGTCCAAAACAGTCCCTTAAAGTTTTACTCGTTTAAGCCTTAAGCTATTGGCAACTACAGATACGCTACTGAAAGCCATAGCCGCTCCTGCAATCATTGGGTCCAATAAAAAGCCATTTACTGGATACAGAACGCCTGCTGCAATCGGTATTCCAATGATGTTATAAATGAATGCCCAAAACAGGTTCTGGCGGATGCCCAATACGGTTCTTTTTGACAGTTCCAACGCTTTTGGAATGGATTGCAGATCAGAGGTTATCAGTGTCATTTTTGCGACGTCCATTGCGATGTCTGAACCTTTTCCCATGGCGATACTTACGTTGGCCTGTGCCAAAGCGTGGGAATCGTTGATGCCGTCGCCAACCATAGCGACTATCTTACCATTAGCCTGTAGTTTTTCAACAAAAGCCGCTTTGTCCGAAGGCATTACTTCTCCTTGGAAATTTGGTATTCCTACTTGTTTTGCAACCGCTGATGCGGTTTTATTATTATCCCCGGTAAGCATATAGACCTCGATGCCTCTTTCCTGAAGGGTTGCTATAGCCTTTTTTGAGGTTTCCTTAATCTTGTCCGCAATGGCGAGTATGGCCAGTACTTCTTTTTCATTCCCAAAGAATATGACCGTTTTCGCTTGCTCTTCGAGACTTTCTGCTGTTTGCATCAAGGAAGCGTCGATTTGAATATTTTTCTCAAGCATTAATTTATGGTTCCCCACGTAGTATTGTGAACCATTTTCTGTTTGGGCTTTTACACCCATCCCTGTAATACTTTCAAAAGAAGCAATTTCAGCTTGTTCAATATTTTCATCTTTTAAATGGTTGACAACCGCTTCTGCCAAGGGGTGTTCCGATTGCGCTTCGATTGCCAAAAGAATTTGCTTGTATTGATTTTGATTTTCAAGTTCATCCTTCCAAAGTATATCCGTTACCAAGGGTTTTCCTTCCGTAATGGTGCCCGTTTTATCAAGAATGACGGCATTCACTTTATAACCGAGTTCCAGACTTTCGGCATCTTTTATAAGGATATTGTTTTCTGCGCCCTTGCCAATACCCACCATTATGGCAGTAGGTGTTGCCAATCCCAAGGCACACGGGCAGGCGATTACCAATACTGCTACAGAAGTCAATAAAGCTTGCGAAAATGCATTCTCCCCTCCTACTGACATCCAAAAGATAAATGTAATAATAGATATAGCCAAGACAACCGGAACAAATATTCCAGCAATTTTATCGACCAATTTTTGAACGGGTGCCTTACTTCCCTGTGCTTCCTGAACCATTTTAATGATTTGGGATAGCAAGGTTTCCCCACCTACTTTTTCAGCAATAAATTGAAAACTACCTTTTTGGTTTACCGTACCCGCAAATACTTTTTCATTCTTTGTTTTTTCAACCGGAACGGGTTCTCCTGTAATCATACTTTCATCTACATACGAGCTGCCTTTGGAAACTTCGCCATCCACAGGAATTTTTTCTCCCGGTCGTACCAGAATGGTCTGACCCACTTGCACTGCCGAAATAGGGATTTCCTTTTCTTCCCCATTCTCAATAATTTTCAGCGTTTTTGGTTGAAGTCCCATCAGCTTTTTAATGGCCGAAGAGGTATTTGACTTTGCCTTTTCCTCCAAGAGTTTCCCCAAGGATATAAAGGTTATGATTACGGTAGCCGCTTCATAATAGACGTGGGGCTCGATGCCGCGGCCCAACCAAAATTCAGGAAAAAAGGTATTGAAGACACTAAACAGAAAAGCGATTCCGGTACTCAAGGCCACCAAGGTATCCATATTCGCCTTACCGTGTTTGGTCTGTTTGAAAGCATTGATGAAAAAGCTGCGCCCGAACCAAAAAAGAATCGGGAAGGTCAATACCAACGAAATCCACTTTCCGGGTTCCCACTGCATATAGAACATTCCCAACACAAAAATAGGGAGCGTAAGGATGGCCGACCAGAGGGTGCGGTTCTTTATATCTTGATAATGCTTTTGCTGAAGTTCCTGTTGTATTTCTGACGGGTTCTCGGCATCAATGATAATGTCATAACCTACCTCACGTAACGCATTTTGTAGTTTTTCTTCTGTAAGGGTATCATCGTAGTCCACAAGTACCGAACTGCTCGCGAAATTAACGCTGGCACTATTTACGCCGTCAGTATGCGAAAGGATGGATTCAACACTCGAGGCGCAGGATGCACAGGTCATTCCCGTAACAGGAAATGATCTTTTTATTCCCTGTTTATGGTTCTTTTCTTTGGTTTCAAAAACGTTAGTGGTTTGCATAATCCTATTCTTATTTCTACCCTGCAAATTTCAGAGGTAAAGAACTTAATTTTGTTACGTTATATGCTGAATGATTTGTAGAATATCCTCATTTTACCCTCTTTGGTTCAAAAAATTTGATAGTAATGATTCTTAAACAATTAAAGGTGATTTCTAAAAATCATTTTTTTCATTCCAAAGAATTCATTTTTAAAACAATATCTGTTTGATATTTAGCTTTTTTAGTTAAGGTATTTAATCTGACTATTTGCCCATATCGGAACAGATTGTATATCAAATTAATCCGTCCGATTATTCCAGTTGCACCACGGTTCCGATCGATTTCAATTTATGGCCATTCTCCCGATAGCTATCGGGATTGCTCCATAAACCCAAAAACGTGCTCATCCCTGGCCTGCGACCTTGATTTTTAGGTGTTGCTTTTCGTTTGACCATCGATCGGCGGTCTGTTTTTGTCATGTCATGTACTTCAGGGTTTTTAATTTGTTTTTTTGATTACTGCCTGCTTTTCCTCAAGCAATATCATGGCAAATACCGCATAATTAATCATATCCTGATAATTAGCATCCACACCTTCACTTACCTGTGTATTCCCTTCATTGTTCTCGATGGATTTTACTCGCAATAATTTTTGCAAAATTAAATCCGTTAAACTACTTACACGCATGTCGCGCCACGCTTCACCATAATCATGGTTTTTGTCCTCCATCAGTTTTTTGGTAATAGCTACTTGCTTTTCATATAACCCGGTAGCTTTATTGACTGACAAATCAGGTTGCTCCACCACACCTTTTTCCAACTGGATCAAAGCCATGATGCAGTAGTTTACAATGCCCATAAACTCGCTAACTTCCCCTTCATCCACCTTTCTAACGGCATTTTGCTGAAGTCCACGAATGCGTTGTGCTTTTATAAAAATCTGATCGGTGAGCGATGGTAAACGCAAGATGCGCCATGCACTTCCGTAATCGGACATTTTTTTAATGAATAAACTTTTACAGGTAGCTATAACGGCATCGTATTGTTTTGAGGTATCTTGCATAAAAAACTGGTAATTTTGTGTAAATTTCGCTTAAATAGTTCAAAGTTCAAAAGTTTCTACAATTTAAAGTTTCATGTTTCGGATTCAATGTTTCAAGTACATGCAAATTTTTAGATATTTAACTTAACTTTGAACTTTAAACCTAGAATTTAGAACTACAAATGACCATTAATTGCAAAGGAAAGCCCATCGACCTATCATCTCCAAAAGTGATGGGGATTTTAAATGTTACTCCAGATTCGTTTTATGATGGGGGCATTCATAAAAACCAAGCTGCTATTTTAAAGCATGTGGAATTGATGCTGAATGAAGGTGCTACGTTTATTGACATAGGTGCTTACAGTTCTAAACCAAACGCCGATTTTGTAAGTGAAGACATTGAACTTCAACGTATATTACCCATAGTTGCATTGGTTCTGAAAAATTTCCCAAAAACTTTAATTTCCATTGATACTTTTAGGAGCAACGTTGCCAGACAATGTATTGAGGTTGGTGCGGCCTTAATCAATGATATTTCTGCGGGGAAATTAGACGAAAACATGTTGCAAACCGTTGCTAATTTGCATGTTCCTTATATTATGATGCACATAAAAGGTACGCCACAAACCATGCAACAACACACCACTTACACTAATTTGATCAAAGACATTTTATTTTATTTTTCTGAACGAATGGCGGCGGCAAGAAGTTTGGGAATTGTGGATATGATTGTTGATCCAGGTTTTGGGTTTGCAAAAACGTTGGAGCAGAATTATGAGTTACTCAATCATTTGGAATTATTTAAAATGATTGAAAAGCCCATTTTGGTAGGAATTTCCAGAAAATCCATGATCTACAAAAAATTGGATACCACGGCCAATGAAGCACTGAATGGCACCACCGTTTTAAATACCATCGCCTTGCAAAAAGGCGCATCCATATTGAGGGTGCACGATGTGAAAGAGGCCATGGAAACCATCAAATTAGTCGAATCCTTAAAAGCCTAACATGCGCTATATTTTTATTTTTTGTTTATCTCTGTTTATTTTTTCCTGCGGAAAAGAAAAAGTTTTACAACTTCCTGAAATAGCTCATGCTGATATTTCAGAAATCAATGATGTCTCTGCCGCTTATTTGTTTTATGATGAAACACTTCCAGACAGCATTGAACTCAATAGAAAAAATTTGATCAGTACCACCAATTGGCTGGTAAATGTTGATAAGCGATTAACGTTGAAACAAGCCATTCCAAAAATAAAGTTTCTTCAAGAGAAAAAGAAGACATCTGAACATAAAAACGAAAGTGCAAAAAACTATTATACTTGCAATGATACCAGCAAAAAGACTTTAGGGTTTACGGAGTTTACGGATGTGGTTTATCATAATGAGCCATTTAATGACTATGTCTCAAATAATTCAGGTTTGGATTTCTCCAATAAAATGAAAATTGAATTTAAGTCTTCCGAAGAAATTTACTTAGAATTTCCGCTTTTTGATTTAAGTTCTTTGGTTTCAAAAAAATCCAAGGTTATTAATGACATCAAACTTGTTTTGGCAAATCAATTGGACTCTGTTGACATCATATTAAATTTCAATAAAAATTTAACATTTCAAGAATATATTTCCTTTAAATCCATGCTTTCAAAATTAGATTTAAAAAATGTTACCATATCAAATAACGAATTCATTTTTTAATTAGCTGCAACAGACCTCACAGGTGGGGTGTCAATTATGCAGCTTTTTCAATATTTTTCATCTCCCTTTTTTCTTTATAAAGAGCTGTTCTTTTTTAAACAAACTCTCTCCAACATTTTTATCGCTCCATTTTTTTACATCTTTGTTTTTTATGTTTTCCAAGGCTGTTTTTAATTCTTTAATCTCTCCATTATTGGTTAAACAAGATATGGATAAACAAATATCCGACACCCCAATTGTTTTATTTAATTTGACAACTTCTTTGTATTTCCCAAAACAGGATTCAATGATGTCCGAACTACAGACGACTTGCTGGTTCGTATTGAATTTTGCGGTTGTAATTTCAAAGTAGTTTCTCATTCTTTCTGCTATTATCAGCCCTTTTGGGCTCTTTAATTTTTCTAAATCTAAAAGACATTCACTTATTTGGGCTTGGTTAAAATGATTTGTTTTTAACTTTTTTTGTATCAAATTTAATGTGTCCAAAATCAATAATGTGTCTATTATAAAGGCTTTGTAATTTATTAAAAAAGTAACTTTTTTAATTCTTGGGCGTTTAATTTTTCATCTTGTATCAATCTTAAAGTCTTTTCTCCCCAAACAAACAGAGGTGCCAGATTCATAAACCTACTTATTGTTCTTTGGTTTGGCGGTATCAAATGAGCAACTTTGCTCAATGATAATTTTCCTCTCAACCCTGATAAATGCTTGGTACAACTCTCAAATACAGGGTCTTTTTCATAAACACTTTTTATAAA
>NZ_JBFVFE010000027.1:0-56798 GCF_052728615.1 Mariniflexile sp.
CCATATTCAGGGGCGTTAGTGGAAACCATATTTGTTATCGGATGAATTCCGAAAAAGGGAAATTTGTCGTACACCCTTTTGAACTTCGGTTGAAAAGATTTATCTTTGAAATATAGATGGTAGGCGGTCTGCCATTAAAAAAAAATGACCAGACAGGGCCCGGAATTAGAAAATTTACTTTTCAAAGACTGCTTCACCACTTTGAAAGATCCAAGAAGAACCAATAGAGGAAATATAAGATACAGTTTGGAAGAGCTGATATTCCTTACCATAGCCGCTGTAGTGAGCGGTTTTCAAACTTATGAACTTATAGAGGGCTTTGGCCAAGAAAAACTGGACTGGCTAAGGTCCTATTATCCATACAAAAACGGTGTTCCTTCCCACGATACTTTAGGCAAACTGTACGGTAGGCTCAACCCAAAAGAGTTCTCAAAATGTTTGATCCAGTTTACGGAATCCTTAGCAGAACAAGATACCAAGGTCATAGCAATTGACGGAAAAACGGTGAAGGGATTTCTTAACCAAGAGGGCTATCCCATGCATATCCTTACTGCTTTTTGCGCCAATAACAGAATGAGTTTAGGACAGAAATCAGTAGATGGAAAAGAAAATGAAATAGTTGCAATACCACGACTATTGGAGTTGGTCTGCGTTAAAAACAGTATTGTTACCATTGACGCCATGGGTTGCCAGACGGAAATTGCAACTAAGATCAGAAAACAGGAAGCTGAGTATGTTTTGCAGGTAAAAAATAACCAAAAGACACTTTTAGAAAACATTGAAGATTCTTTTTCGGTTAAAAAAACAACAGATATAGACATCACAGAAGATTGTGGACATGGGCGAGTTGAAGTTCGTAAGTGCAGTGTTGTAAGCGATTTAGAATTTATAGAAAATGCCCATAAATGGAAGGATTTAAAAACCATAGTCAGAATTGAATCAAAAACGTACTTCAAAAAAACAGCAAAAGAAATCCTGGGAACGAGATATTACATCAGCTCATTACCCGCTAATGCTAAGCTTTTAAATGAATCCATAAGTTCTCATTGGTCCATTGAAAATAATTTACACTGGAATTTAGATGTCATTTTCAAAGAAGACAATCAGGCTAAGCGAAATCAAACGGCTATAGAAAATGCCAATTTAATTGCAAAATTGGCTATGATAATGCTTGAACAAGAAAAAACCTTTACCAAGTCCAAAAACAGAAAGCGATTAAAAGCCTTTGCCAATAACACTTACAGAGAATTAATACTCAAAGTTTAAAAGCGAATGCCCTGATGCAGTACAAGGTTTTCAGGGAAAAGGGATTGCTGATTGGTTCTGGAGCAATAGAATCCGCCCATAGGGTCTATCAACAAAGATTCAAACTGTCAGGACAGCATTGGACCAAAGAAGGATTGCAGCAAACAATACAACTCAAATCAGCATCCGAAAGTGGATTATGGGATAAAATTACCGATATTGCTAGAAATGCCGCTTAGATGCAATTTGTCGTGCACCCAATTGAAACCAATAAAAACAAAAAACACTGATAATCATATAATTATCAGTGTTTTGATACTTCCTATTACTAGGTTCGGGATGTTCAGATGAGGCACTTTTTTCAAACATTATGGAATTCTGTGCATTACTATTTTAGGAGTGGATTTTTAAATGCTGAATTCAATTTATAAAAGCAAAATCCGCCAAATTTGACGGATTTAATAAAATACGTTTGAGAATTTTGTGTTGAGATGCCTGCCTTCACAGGAATTTATTTATTCTCCCAAAAACGGGTATCTATAATCCGTTGGCGTTACAAAGGTTTCTTTTATCATTCTTGGCGACACCCAACGCAATAGGTTTTGTGCGCTACCCGCTTTGTCGTTGGTTCCAGATGCTCTGGCGCCACCAAATGGTTGTTGCCCCACAACGGCACCCGTTGGTTTATCGTTAATATAAAAATTACCCGCACTATTTTGCAAGGCTTCCGTGGCTTGTGTTACAGCATATCTATCGGTTGCTAAAACGGCTCCGGTTAAGGCATATTCACTGGTTTCGTCAACCAGTTTTAAAGTTTCCGCGTAAGCGCCATCTTCATACACATAAATAGTCATTACAGGTCCAAACAATTCCGTACACATCGTTGTGTATTTCGGATTGGTAGTGACTATGACGGTAGGCTCAATAAAATAACCTTTGCTTTTATCATGTCCGCCGCCAACAATAATTTCGGCATCTTTGTCCGTTTTCGCTTGGTCAATATATTTTGCCAATTTATCAAAAGACCCTTCATGTATAACGGCCGTAATAAAATTGCCCATATCCTCTGGGGAACCCATTTTAAAGGATTTTACATCTTCAATAACGAATTTTTTCACATCGCTCCATAAACTTTTAGGAATGTAAGCCCTTGATGCGGCACTACATTTTTGACCTTGAAATTCAAACGCACCACGAACAATAGCAGTGGCGACTTGCTTTGCATTGGCTGATCTATGGGCGATGATAAAATCCTTTCCACCAGTTTCGCCCACAATGCGTGGGTATGTTTTATAGTTGTGGATGTTGTTTCCTATTTGCTTCCAAAGTTCTTTAAAAACAAAAGTAGAACCTGTAAAGTGCAATCCAGAAAAATCAGGACTGGCCAAAACCGTTTCAGTAATCATAACGGGGTCGCCAAACACCACATTAATAACTCCCGGTGGTACGCCAGCTTCCTCAAAAACATCCATAATTACTTTAGCGGAATATATTTGGCTATCGCTTGGTTTCCAAACCACAACATTGCCCATTAATGCCATACACGAAGGTAGGTTTCCAGCAATGGCAGTAAAGTTAAAGGGTGTAACGGCATAGGTAAACCCTTCCAACGGACGGTATTCTATACGGTTCCAAGCATCACTTGTGCTTTCTGGTTGTTCCATATAAATATCGGACATAAACTGCACGTTAAAACGTAAAAAGTCAATCAATTCGCACGCAGCATCAATCTCTGCTTGGTATATGTTTTTGGATTGCGCCATCATGGTGGCAGCATTTATTTTGGCACGGTAAGGGCCCGCAATCAATTCAGCAGCTTTTAAAAAGATGCCTGTACGTTGCTCCCAAGGCATTTGGGACCATGTTTTTCTGGCTTCCAAAGCCGTTGCAATAGCGGCGTCAACATGTCTTTTTTCAGCTAAATGATAGGTTCCAACCACGTGTTTATGGTCGTGTGGAGGCGACATTTTTTTGGTATTTCCAGTTTTTACGTCCTTTCCGTTTATATATAATGGTACCTCTACGGTGCTATTATACATTTCTTTGTAAGCCTGTAGTACAGCATCGCGTTCAGGGGTTCCCGGTGCGTAACTTTTAACAGGTTCGTTAACAGCAATTGGTACATTAAAAAAACCTTTTCCCATAATTTGTTTATTTTTGTTATTGAATTATCAGCAAATAGGCTACAAATTTAATAATTTTTAAACGATTTATGGGGTTGATTAGCTCTTAAAAGCACGTTAAAGTTTATTTATTTTTTGTAAGTTGCCCATCTGTTTTCAGACTACAGTTTTATGTGTACAGTAACGATTTTCCCTAAAGGCAACAATGATTTTGTGCTGACTTCCAACAGGGATGAAGCACCAAACAGACTATCAGTTGCGCCCGATTTTTATACAAACAAGGAAACCACACTTTTGTTCCCTATGGATGTGTTATCTGGTGGGACTTGGATTGGTGTAAGCGAAAAAAACAGAATGGTTTGTGTGTTGAATGGTGGATTTGTCCGCCATGACCAGCAACCATCTTACAGATTGAGCCGTGGTGTGGTGGCATTGGATTTTATGGTGTCTGAAAATATTTTAGCCACTGCTGAAGATTATGATTTAGAAGGCATCGAACCTTTTACCATGGTAATAGCCGATTGGAATAAGACACTGAGGTTTTATGAATTGGTTTGGAACGGCGCAGAAAAACACTTTAAAGCATTGCCCTTAGAACCTAAAATCTGGTCATCTTCTACACTTTATAATCCTGAAATGAAGCAGCAACGTTGGCAGTGGTTTGAAGATTTTAAATTGGAGAACAGTTTAAATGCACAGGCATTGTTGAGGTTCCATAAAACTGCAGGCATTGGCAATCAGGATTACGGTGTTATCATGAATCGCGGATTTGTAAAAACCACGAGTATCACGCAAATTGAAAAATTCGGCGAGTCGTTTGAAATGTATTATGAAAACCTTCAAAATAAAACCATCTCCAGTAAATCGTTCCATATTCCTGAAACATCCATAACTGATTTTTGAAACTTAGGAGATGATTATATGGAAGTCCCGATAGCTATCGGGATGACCGATAAAAAAATACATATAATCACATGAAACGAGCATGCTAAAAAGTTTATCACCCAATGAAATGACTAATAGCGAACAGCATGTGACCGTTAAAAAACAAATAATATAATCACATGAAACCGTAAATGACTAACACAGGCATTATTTTAACCTTAGCCTATCCAGAAACTATTGTAATGGTTTCCAAAGAATGGTTTTCGCCTTTTTTAAGATATTTAGGTGTTGGCAAAAAAAATTACGTACGGGCAGGTCATGCTGCTTTAGTGCTTATAAATAAAGAAACGGGAATATTAGAATATCACGATTTTGGCCGCTACATCACGCCCGAACCCACAGGGCGTGTACGCGGAAGCGATACCGATAACGAATTGCATTTCCCTATGGTGGCACACATAAAAGGTAATGAAATTACCAATTTAAACGCTATTTTAAAGTTTTTGGCAACGCACCCCAAGCTCACACATGGCGATGGAAACATGCTGGCATCGGTTTGTAAAGCCATTGATTATAACAAAGCCCGTGAGCATATTACCTACATGCAGGAAAAGCATTTTATTAGATATGCCGCCTTTATAAAAGAGGCGTCCAATTGTGCCCGTTTTGCGACCGATACCTTGATTGCTTCGGTAACAGATAGTACCATCAAAAAGAACCTTCAAAACTCCAAATGGTTTACACCCAGTACGGTTGGCAATGTATTGTTGACAAATACCGAAACGCATGTTTTTGAAGTAAGCGAAACTGGAGATATTTCAAAATTTAAAGGCTCACAAAAAAGTGAGAATGTGCGCAATTTTTTAGATAAGCTTAAAAGCCATACGCCAAATTTTGTGGGTACTTTACACCCAAAGCCTGTTGAAGGGGTACATGAAAAAGCACAGTGGTTATCAGGAATTGCGGCCGGAGCATGGTTCGAGTTGCATAAAACAGAAAACGACAAGGAATATCTTTTTAAAAGGATTTCACCTGTTGGCAATATAGATGTTGAAGCGCTGTTTTTGGTTGAAAACGATACCTTTAATTACCATCAACCTTTTGAATTTGTGCCTTATTCAAACTGCAAATTTTTTCATGTGAAACAGCATGGGGTTGTTTTTAGGTTTGATAGGAAGGGGTGAGTTTTGGTTTTGGCTATCTTTTCTTTCCGTAAACTTGCTGACGTTTGCAAAGACAAACTTTTGTGTAATTTTTAGTGTTACCTGGTGCGAATTTTAAGTGTGTATGTCATTTAGGCGTTGGCTCTATGCCGCCCATTAAATGCCTGTGATGCACTAAATATCCTTTTCGCTGGTCATTGAGTATAATGTTTTCGAGTTTGTAGTCTTTCCAAAAATCCTTAACGTCTGGGGAAATTCTTTTGGAAAACAACATTTATCCTTGGTCACTAAAGGATATATATTTAAGGTTAAACAACGAGTCAATTGTACGACTTAATGGTAATCCATTATTTGGGTCATAAGCTTCGTTTTCATCATATTCTATAAAAGGCTGGGTATGACTTGCAATTAAAACTGGATAAGAAGTTTTTTTAAAATACATTGGATTTCCATAAAGTTCCTCGCATTCTTCTTGCATTTGATTTTTATACAATCTGTGAAGATAAGGGTCTCTGTGCAATAATTAATCAGTTTTCGGTCTCAGTCTCAGTTTTCAGATGGTTACGTTACGCTTTGCGGCTTTGCGGCTTTGCGAGAAAAAACCTCTGTGCATCTCTGTGCAATAATCCAACCTATTTGTAAACCACAGGAATAATTTCCCCCTTCGCTAAACAATACCTTGCAATATCTTCTTCTGAAAGTTTTGACGTGTAATCCACTCCATCAACCTTAAAACCAATACGTCTTAACTTGTCAAAATAATCACGACCATAAACACGAACGTGGTCGTATTGCCCAAAAATCTTGGCGCGTTCTTTTTTGCCGGTAATACTATTATCTTCAAATGTGGTTTCACGATTTAAATCTTGCGGAATTTGAAAGATGCCCATACCGCCAATTTTCATGACGCGATAGAGTTCTTGCATCGCTTTGGTACCATCGGGAATATGTTCCAACACGTGGTTGCATAAAATCACATCAAATTCATTATCCTTAAACGGCAAATTGCAGATATCTGCTTTCACATCGGCTAAAGGGGAATTTAAATCAGTTGTCACATAATCCAGATTTTCCATTTTTTTGAACCGATTGTAAAACGCTTGTTCTGGTGCGAAATGTAAAATTTTCAATTCCGAAGAAAAAAAATCAGTTTCATTTTTTAAATACAGCCAAAGCAGTCGGTGACGTTCTAAACTTAAAGTTGAAGGTGAAAGTATATTGTTGCGTTGTGTTCCATATCCGTAAGGTAAAAAGCTTTTAAAACTTTTACCATCAATGGGATCAGTAAAATTATTTCCTTTTAAATAGAAAGCTAAAATAGGACGGACCAAATAACTTAACCTAATCAGTATTGGTCTGGGGATGGTATTTAGAATTATTTTAAAGAATTTTTTCAAATTGTTTCACAGAGTTTCACAGAGAATTCACAGAGTTTCACTGAGGTGAATTTCTCAACAGTTTTGAGTTCAATGACGACTTCGTTTTCTACTAACAAATCAATTCTGTATCCATGATTTAGTATAATATATTTGTAAATAATTGGAAGAGGTATTTCTTTTAGAACTTTGAGCCCTTTAGTTTTTAATTCATAAAACAGACATTCCTGATATGCGGATTCCAATAAACCAGGCCCCAAATTTTTATGAACTTCGATGGCTGCTCCGATAATTTTACCAGTTAAAATATCATCCACTTTTTCTGTGTGTCTCTGTAAATTCTCTGCGCAACTCTGCGAAATAACTAAAGCACCAAAACTTTCTGCCGGAATTCATCTTCCTCATCGCTTTCAATCCCTAAAGTTTCATAGATATAAGCGAACGTAGATAAAATCTCTGGTTTGCCATCAATGATAGCTACGTCATGTTCAAAATGGGCGCTAGGTTTGCCATCTAATGTAACAATGGTCCAACCATCCTTAAGTTGTTTTATTCTATGGGTTCCCATATTGATCATAGGCTCAATGGCCACAACCATGCCTTCCATAAACTTTTTGCCTTTACCTCGTTTGCCGTAGTTGGGCATTTCTGGGTCTTCGTGCATTTTTTTTCCTAAACCATGGCCAACTAATTCCCGAACGACACCGTACCCGTGGCTTTCGCAATAATTTTGAATGGCAAAACCAACATCGCCAACCCTATTGTTGATTTGCAATTCTTTAATTCCAATATATAAGGATGCTTTTGTTACTTCCAATAGTTTTTTTGTTTCAGGCAAAACCTCTCCAATCTCGAAGGTATAAGCATGGTCGCCATAAAATCCATTTTTTAAAGCACCGCAATCTATAGATACAATATCGCCTTCAACTAACGGTTTGTTTGTTGGCAAACCATGTACTACGGCTTCATTTACACTGCATAAAAGGGTGGAAGGGCAGTTGTACAATCCCAAAAAACCAGGTAGAGCTCCTTGTTCTCTTATATATTCTTCTGCCAATTTATCTAATTTGTCCGTGGTAACTCCAGGTTTCGCTTCTTTAGCTAGCATACCAAGCGTTTTTGATACTATCAATGCGCTTTCGCGCATAAGTTCAATTTCTTCTTTTGTTTTTATTACAATCATACTTAAAAAATAATGGCAAAGATACTTAAAATGGCAGAATAGCTTTTTGTTGGTTTTTTGGAATGCTTTTTTTAAACGAGTTTACTTAAAAAAATCAAAAAAGCCTTTCTTCTGCACTATGGTAGTTGGATTGGTGTTTGTAAGCATCTGATAGATTTCTCCCCAGCCAAAAAAACCGCCTACATTTCTATCGTCAATAAATAAATCCGCATGAATTTTTCTACTCATGTTTTCATTTAATTCTTCTTCGGGAAAGCTACGATTTACCGCATAGAAAAACACCCCGTTTTCTTCACAAAAACTTACGGCTTCGTCTAGACGGGTACCATATCTGTAGGTCCATAATATCAAGCGATGTCCTTTTTCCTGCATTTTTTTTAAAGTTTCGAAAGCAAACATCATGGGCTTGCCTATTTTTGGGTAGGCATCTTCAACTATGGTGCCATCAAAATCGACAGCAATGATTAGGTGTTCGGTAAATTTCATTTAAATTAAGGGCTAGTATTAAAAAACGCAAAAGTACAATAATTTATTTCTTAAATCTTTAAATCAAAGCATGCTGCGTCATGGCTTTAGGTTGTTCAATACCCATTAATTTTAAAATGGTTGGGGCCATGTCGCCTAAAATACCGTCTTTGATTGTTTTTAATTCGTTATCGATTAAAATTACTGGTACGGGATTGGTGGTGTGTGCCGTATTGGGCGACCCATCGGGGTTTATCATGGTTTCGCAATTACCATGGTCTGCAATAATCAAGGTTGTATAACCATTGGCCAAAGCTGCGGTTACCACATCTTTTACACACGCATCCACCGCTTCACAAGCTTTTATGGCTGCTTCCATAACGCCCGTATGCCCAACCATATCGCCATTGGCAAAGTTTAAACACACAAAATCCACGTCGCCTTTTTCTAATTCGGGTATTAAGGCATCACGCAATTCGTAAGCGCTCATTTCTGGTTTTAAATCGTAAGTCGCCACTTTAGGGGAGTTTCTTAAAAGTCGTGTTTCGCCTTCAAAAGGGGCTTCCCTTCCTCCAGAGAAAAAGAACGTAACGTGCGGATATTTTTCGGTTTCAGCAATTCTGATTTGCTTTTTGTTGTGCTTTTCCAATATTTCACCCAACGTATCTGTTAAATTATCTTTATTGAAAATAACTTTTACGTTTTTATACGTGTCATCGTAATTGGTAAGCGTTACGTAATATAAGTTTAATTTGTGCATGTTTTGCTCCTTAAAATCGGTTTGCGACAATACTTCGGTCAATTCGCGGCCACGGTCTGTTCTAAAGTTAAAAAAGATAATGACATCACCGTCCTTAATATGGGTTACAGGTTTACCGGCATCGTCAACCATAACAATGGGTTTAATAAATTCATCGGTAACATCATTATCATAGTTTTTTTGGATAGTGGCAGTAACATTGGTAGATTGCTCGCCAACACTGTTTACCATAGCATCATAAGCCAATTTTATCCGTTCCCAACGTTTATCTCTATCCATGGCAAAATATCTGCCGGTAACGGTAGCCAATTTGCTGTTGGTGTTTTTTAAATGATATTCTAATTGCGTGAGAAATCCCAAACCGGATTTTGGATCTACATCACGCCCGTCGGTAAACGCATGCACGTAGGTGTTTTTTAAACCAAAATCGTTGGCTGCATCCAACAAGCCAAATAAATGGTCAATGTGCGAGTGTACGCCACCATCGCTTAACAATCCTAAAAAGTGCACATCCTTATGGTTGGTTTTTGCATAGTTAAAAGCGTCCACCAATACTTGTTCGGTATGCAGTGTTTTGTTTTTTACCGCCAAATTCACTTTAACCAAATCTTGGTACACAATGCGGCCGGCGCCCAGGTTCATGTGGCCTACTTCGCTGTTTCCCATTTGTCCTTCGGGCAACCCCACATTTAAACCATCTGTCCTTAAAGTGGCGTAAGGATATTTTTTATAAAGAGAATCTATAAACGGAATGTTTGCATTGTCGATGGCAGAGACTTTAGGATCGGGAGCATTTCCCCATCCGTCAAGTATCATTAGTATCACTTTTTTGTTCATTTTTTTTGAAATTTTAAAGATACCCAAAGATACTGAAGTTTGATATAATAGTGTGGAAAATCAAGCCGAAAAACCACGAGTATGGTTGATTTTTAAAAGAAATTCAAAAATGAGGCATTCCGTTGGACAAATGTGAATTAAACGTTAAAAATCTATTATAAATTGTTTTTGGTGTAACAGATTTGAGTTTTGGTCGTCTCTTTAGTATATCAATTTCATTAATCAAAAAATCATTCATCATGAAAAAAACAATCATTATTTCCGCCATGGCATTAGGTTTCGCTGTGGTAACAGTACATGCAGCATCTACCCATTTAAACGTTGGCACTTACAACGTAGAAACCGTTTTTAAAGTGAACCCATTTTGTATTTCAATAGCCAAAGGTGATATTGAAACGGTTAAAAAATTACTTTCATTAGGAGAAGATGTGAATCAAAAATCCAATGGCATGACCCCTTTAATGTATGCTGCGAAGTACAACCGCACAGAAATTTTAGAACTTTTGATTGCGAAAGGAGCCGATTTAAAAACCACATCCAACAAAAAAATGACCGCTATTCAGTATGCAAAATTGCACGGTGCTAAAGATGCCCATAAAATACTTGAACACGCATTAAATGAAAAATAATTGAATCTATATAATTATTTTTGGGTTGGTCACTCTTAAAAACCCTGAATCTCAGGGTTTTTTTGTGCTTAGCAGTAGCTTACATTGAATGGTTTATAACGTTTTGTACATAATATAATGTAGCCCTATGTCTTTAATGTCAAATGGTAATCCGATTATTTCATAACCATTTTTTTTATAAAAATTTGCTGCTTTTTGGCGGGCATGGCACCACACTATTTGAACGTTCTGTTTTTTCAATAGGTTTTCGCCGTGGTTTAAAATCAATTTCCCTAACCCCAAACTTTGATATGCGTTTAAAACTGCCATACCCCGCAGCTGGTATTGAAACTCTTCATGTAATAAAGGGTGTTTGCTCTTTAAAAAGGAACTCACGCCAACAAGCTTGCCGTCTATATAAATTCCTAAATGACACGTGGTTTCCAGATCATCACCATCAAAAGCACAAGCTTCAACGGATTTTCCCGTGCGTAAAACAGGATGTCTTACGGGGTAGGTTTCAAGGGCTGATGTTTCTTTGATTATGTAATTCAAAATTTAAAAAAGTGTTTTAAAAATCATCTGTTCAAACTTAGAGCCTGTTTAAGATCTCGTTAATTATTTTTTCATGTCTCTTTTTGCGCATTATTTCGTTAAAATTTTGAAACGTAACTAAGCTATGTTCAAAAATTTTGCCTCATGCTGCATCAAAAATAACCCATAAAAAATCTAATCACAAATTCTTGAACAGACTCTTAAACAAAATTATTTTTTGATGGATGGCACAATTGGAAATTATTTATCTTCACATAAAAAAAATAAGCATGCCGTTTATATTTAAAATCATACCGAACCAAGAGATACAAACCATCATTCCTTTGGTTGAAAAACTGAATAATTATGCGGTGTCTTCGGATGTTTTAAAGAAGCGTTTTTTAGAAATGGTGACCCAAAATTATGAATGTGCCGGTGTTTATGATAGAGAAAAATTGATCGGTATTTGTGGTCTATGGTTTTGTACAAGGCATTATGCAGGCAAAAGTATGGAAGTGGACCATGTTTATATTGATGAAAATTACAGAGGAAAAGGTTTGGGCAAGGATTTTTTTAAATGGATTTATAGCTATGCAAAAGATAAAGGTTGTGAAGCAGCAGAGTTAAATACCTACGTAACCAACTATGGGTCGCACAAATTTTATTATAACGACGACTTTAAGATTTTAGGGTATCATTTTTTAAAAAAGCTGTGATTTTTTCTTGCGTTTTAAGACACTGTTTTTATATATTTGTGCAGAAATTGGGGGAGTAGCTCTCCCAATCTATCGGGATGGTAGAGCGTTGTAAACAGGTTTTTTGAAATAAATTTGAATAATTGCGGGAGTAGCTCAGTTGGTAGAGCGTCAGCCTTCCAAGCTGAATGTCGCCGGTTCGAACCCGGTCTCCCGCTCTAAAAGCTTCATGGAAATATGGGGGTTTTTTTTATGCTGAAATGTTTGGTGTTTGTGCTGTTACAGGTTTTGGCTGGTGGGTTGCGTGAGGGATAGAAGCGGAAAGCCCACAGCGACCCCGATAGTTATCGGGGGTGCGAGGACTTGTAGCGTATAGCCCGACCCTTTAGGGGCACGCCCTAATTCTATTTTAAATGATTAAGTTCGGTGCCTGTTTCAACTTCATAAGGTGTTTTGTTATGTTCGAAAATACGGGCATTTAAATGGCCTTTTAAAATAATGGAATTACCATGTACATGCAGCCAACTGCCTTCGCGCAAGCCCACAACGGGCGGTGTGTTGAAATTGTGGAATTCCTGTATCCTGGTCTCTCTGGTTTCGCCCATGTGTTTGCTGTTGGTATCTGGGTCCAAATAATGCGGATTGATATTAAAAGGTACTGCTGCCAAGGCATTAAAACTGGGCGGATATACAATGGGCATATCATTGGTTGTTTTTATGGTAAGGCCACAAATATTGCTGCCCGCACTGGTGCCCAAATAGGGTATGCCGTTTTTTATGGCGGTCTGTAAAACGCCTATGAGGTTGTTTTTGTAGAGCTGATGGGTTAAAACAAAGGTATTGCCGCCACCAACAAAAATGGCTTGGGCGTTTTTAATGCCTTCAATGGGGTTTTCAAACTCGTGGATGCCTTTTACCGTTTTGTCGATTTTCGCAAACGCTTCCGCTACTTTTTGCGTATATTGTTCATACGATATGCCACTGGGACGTGCATACGGAATGAATAAAATGCTAGGGGCATCTTTAAAAAAAACAGTTAATTCATCTAAAATATAATCTAAATAACCATCTTTGTGAAGTGTAGATGTACTGGCAATTATTAAGTTTTTCATGAAGCCTGGTTTATTGGGTAAAGTTAGCCATTTGCGCGTTTTAACAAAAATTTATAGAGAGTTAGTTCCTGAAATCAGTTTTTAAGGTTTATTTTTAAAATAAAAAAACACTATGAAAAAAATTATATTCGTTTTTGCGCTTTTGGCAGGTTTGCAAGCAATTTCACAAGATTCAAAACGGGTCGATATCAATGGAAAAATAATTGTTGAAAGTTGTGATATTTCTGGAATAACTATTTACAACAAATCATCAAACGCTGTTGCCATATCAGATGAAAATGGCGAGTTTGTTATATCCGTAGGCTTAAATGATCTTATTGAGGTAAGTGCATTGCAATTTCAAAACATAAATTTTCAGGTTAATAAGGCAATTATTCAATCTAAAAACATGAAAATTTTATTGATCGAAGAAATTAATGAACTGGATGAAATTATTGTGTCAAAAACAGGTTTGTCCGGATATTTGGCAACGGATATAAAAACCACCAAAACGTTCAACCCAAAATTGGATGCCTTGTATTTTGGTATTGAACGTAGCGATGAATATGGTTTCAAGCCCGATAATAAGTCGCCTGTAAGCAATACCACCATGAATACGCAACGGCAAAGAATGATTAACGGCCTTAATATTGTGAATGTTGTCGACCAGTTATTGCTCCCTTTGTTCAGATCTAAAGCTGAAAATAAAAAAGATTCAGGAATTCCAGAAGTTCCGGAAGAATCAATAAAACACTATTTTGGCTCTGAATTTTTGACTGATAATTTTGGTATTCCAAAGCATAGGGTAGAAGAGTTCATAAGATATGTTGGAAGTGAGAATTTCGATTTTTCCTTGCTTAATTATGGGAAGGAAATGGAGTTTTTACAACTACTTCACAATAAAAGTTTACAGTTTTTAAATAAAGACCAAAGCAAGTAACTATACGGGTTTTATATTGGCAATTAACACTTTAACATAAGTTTAAATCTGTTTTTTATTTTATTTAAGAAATCTTATACGTTCTTTATCAAATAAAACAAGCCTATTGAAACAACTACTTATTTGTAATTTATTGCTTTTTTCAATAAGTTCTGCACTGGGACAGACTGTTGAGCGCATATTATTAAACGGTGTTATTAGTGCTGAGGGTACCGATATTGAAGGGGTTGTGATTTACAATACGTCGTCAAATTCCGGAACTGTTACCAACCAAAAAGGAGCGTTTACTATTGCCGTAACTGTAAATGATGTTGTAGAGGTATCTGCCTTACAATTTGAAATGGTTTCAATTATTATCACCAAAGAAATTATAGCATCCAAATTATTGAAAATATATTTATCTGAACAAATTAATCAGTTAGATACCATTTTGCTAAGCTCGGGGTTGTCCGGACTTTTGGCTCTGGATGTTGAAAAAGCAAAAGAGCGTCCTAAAATCACGATGGAGTTAGGTAACTTGGATAACTTAGAATTTTTTAACGAACGGGCTTTTGATAATCAAGTTGTTAAAGATGCTTTAAGTACACTAGTTAATAAAGGCGGACTTTATAATGGCATAAATTTTATTGGGATAGGGAGTATGCTGTTTAAATCTAAATCGAGAAAACCATCTAACAATATACCTTTAAGCCAGGAAAAACAGAAAACATTAACCGAAATTTTTTCCAATAAGTATATTACTGAAACATTTAATATTCCAGAGGAAAACGTGGAAGCATTTAGGGCTTTTGTTGAAGCTAATGGATTAAATCCTGATTATTTAAAAAAGGAAAATGAATTGTTGTTAATCGAATTTTTAGTAAAACAAAGTGAATTATTTTTAAATAGTCAACATGCTAAAAATTAATTGCTTTGTTATTTTGGTATTTGTAGGTGTGCAAATAAATTTTTCCCAGTCTGTACAAATAAAAGGTAAAGTTGAAAGTAATGTAGATGTTGAAAATATTCATGTTATCAACAAAACAGCACAAACGTTTACCATAACCAACCGTAAAGGCGCATTTGAAATTCCGGTAAGTTTACATGATACCATTGTGTTTTCTTCCATTCAGCAAAAATCGAAATCGGTCATTATTGATGAAAGCATGATTCTCTTTAAAACCCTTAGGGTTACTTTGGAAGAACAAATCAATGAATTGGACGAAGTAACGGTTGGCAGGGTTTTAACAGGAAATTTACTTTCAGATGTTAAGAATGTAGAAGGCGACCCGCCCATTAATTTTTACGATGTGGGCATTCCGGGTTATACAGGGAAAATAGCGACACAAAGTGAACGTAGGATGAACGAAGCAACAACAGGATCTAACGGGCAAAAGTTAAAATGGTATTCACCTTTAACAGGGTCAATTCCATTGAATCCCATTTTAAATGCCATTTCCGGGCGCACAAAACAATTGAAAAACCAAGTGAAGCTTGAAGAAAAAGACGAATTGATGCAAAGCATAAAAGGAAGATTGTCAAAGGATTTTTTTGTTTCAAACCCTTTAGATGAAGCACTTAAGATGGATTTCTTCTATTTCTGTGCTGATGATGAAAACTTTATAAAGCGTTGTAAAAACCAAACCGACTTCAATATCTTGACTTTTTTAAGAATGAAATACAATCAGTATTTGGAAAATTTGAATAAGCCTACCGACTGATCTTCTGGACACTGGCGAAGCAAATTCGTGTCTTAATTTTTTAACGCGCTTGACATGTCTTTTGGAATGCTTTTTGAAACCAGTTCGGTAAAATAATTACTTTATAAAAAATTTGTTGATGAACCCTTTAAAACAACTGTTATTGATTTTGGCAGTGCCACTTTTTTCGTTTACCACACTGCATAAATACTATATTAGTGTAACCCAAATAGATTATGTACAAGATAAGCAGTCGCTTCAAATAACTTCAAGAATTTTCATTGATGATCTTGAAAAGTTATTGCGGGAGCGGTATGACGAGACCATAATCTTGGCAGGTAAAAACGAATCAAGTACCGCCGATCTTTACATCGAAAAATACTTGACTGAAAAAATACAAATTAAGGTTAACGGGAAGGAAGTGAAGCTATTGTACATTGGAAAGGAGTACGATACCGATCTTGTAAAATGCTATTTAGAGGTTGAAAACATCAAAAAAATCGAATCTCTGGAAATCAGTAATAAAGTGTTGTTCGATGTGTTCGATGGCCAGCAAAACATTGTTAAAACTAATATTTACTCCAAACAAAAAAGCGTTATTCTTATCCCTCAAAAAGACAGTGCTTTGTTAAAATTCAACTAAAAAAAGTTAATTGTTTTTACTATTCTCTGTGTTTTTTCGTTTTTTGTAAATAAACTCATCTTGACTTTTTGTTTTTAACCGAAAACGAGATAAAATTTGTTCAGATGAGGCACTTTTTGAAAGGCAGAGCATCGCTACGCATAAAAAAGGTAACGAAATATGGACGAATTTTAGCCGTTTTTTAGGAAATAGAAAAAGTCAAGATGAGTTCAATATAAAACAATCAAAATTGCAAAATACTGTAATTTTTTAAATGAAATCAAATCCATAATGATCAAATCCACGTATTATTTTCTGTCTGTATTGTTTATATCAACAACGTTGTTTTCCCAAAACCAAGAACAGCAACCTCGTAAACCGGGGCATACAAATACCAATAAATTCAAACAGTTGTATGACGAGTTTTCCACTCCCAACATGTATAGGGCTGCTTCAGGTGCCCCGGGTTCTGCCTATTATCAACAACAAGCAGACTACAAAATGGATATTGTCTTGGATGATAAAAACACCAAATTATCAGGTTTTGAAACCATTACCTATAGCAACAACTCACCAGACGGATTGGATTATTTGTGGGTGCAGCTAGATCAAAACAAAAGAGCGAAAGATTCTAAAAGCCCATTAATAGAAACCAGTAAAGTTAGCCCTGTGCTAAGACCGGAGCAGTTTTTTAAAGGCTATATGAACAATCCATTTGATGGTGGTTTTAATATTCAGGAAGTCAAGGATGTTAATGGTAATCCGCTTCAATACATGATAAATAGTACCATGATGCGGGTAGAGTTGCCCAAAACCTTAAAACCTAAGGAAAAATTTTCATTCTCTATAAAATGGTGGTATAAAATCAATGACCATGTTCCAGATAGAGACCGTTCCGGTTACGAATTTTTTGAAAAGGATGGCAATAGAGCCTATGTTATTGCACAGTTTTTTCCAAGAATGGCGGTCTATAATGATGTGGAGGGTTGGCAGAATTCCCAATTTTGGGGACGCGATGAGTTTGCACTTCCTTTTGGAAATTACGACGTAAATATCACCGTGCCCGCAGACCATATTTTGGATGGAACGGGCAAATTGACCAATAGAAAAGACGTATTTACCAAAACCATGATGGAACGCTTTGAGAAAGCAAAAAAATCATACGATAAACCTATTTTAATTGTAACACAGGCTGAAGCCGAAGCTGCTGAAAAAAGTTTTTCAGACAAAACAAAAACATGGAAATTGCACGCCGACAATGTGCGCGATTTTGCATTCGCAACATCCAGAAAGTTTATTTGGGACATGATGGCGGTTAAAATAGGAAATAAAGATGTGATGGCGGTTTCGTTATACCCAAAAGAAGGGAATCCGCTTTGGGAAGAGTGGTCAACCATTACAGTTGCAAGTACCTTAAAATCCTATTCCAGAATGACCTTTGATTATCCCTACCATAAAGCAATTTCAGTGCATGCCAAAAATCAAGGGATGGAATACCCCATGATCTGTTGGAACTATGGGCGTCCTCAAGAAGATGGCTCTTACAGCGACCGTGTTAAATACGGTATGATGAGCGTTATTATCCACGAAGTTGGGCATAATTTTTTCCCCATGATCGTAAATAGCGATGAACGTCAATGGACTTGGATGGATGAAGGGCTGAATTCGTTTTTACAATATGTTGCAGAAACGGATTTTGCCGAATGGTATCCAAGTGCTTTGTCTCCTGGTGATGATACATACCCTTCCAGGAGAGGGCCGGCAAAAAATATTGTCCAATATATGGGGGGCGACCAAGATTTTATCTCCCCAATAATGAGCAAAGGCCTTAATGTGCACCAATTTGGTGATAACGCGTATGGCAAACCCGCAACTGCTTTAAATATATTAAGAGAAACCGTCATGGGGCGCGAGCTGTTTGATTATGCGTTTAAGGAATATGCGCATCGATGGATGTTTAAACACCCGACTCCAGAAGATTTTTTCAGGACCATGGAAGACGCTTCTGCTTTCGATTTGGATTGGTTTTGGAGAGGTTGGTTTTACACCACCGATTGGGTAGATATTGGTATAAAGGAAGTTAAAAAATACTATGTATCTTCAGAGCCTAATCAATATACCAAGGATTATTTGGCAAAACAAGGAAGAAGTGCCAAAGATTTGGTGCCATTGGTTTATATGGTTGAAGAAGGTAGCGAGGATTATAAAGAAAGCTTGAAAAAGGGGACCTTATTGGATAATTCAAAACCACTTAAAGAGTATTTGATGGACAATTTTTCAGAAGAACAACGCAAGTCCATTAAAGAGCCTAAGTACTTTTATAATGTAACTTATGAAAAACCAGGCGGATTGGTAATGCCCATAATTGTGGAGTATACCTATGCAGATGGATCCACTAAAAGAGAAATCTATCCCGCTGAAATTTGGAGATTGAATGATAATGAAATAAGCAAAGCCATTGCTTCGGACAAGGAAATTGTAAGAATTGCGGTAGACCCCGATTTAGAAACCGCAGATGTTGATACGTCCAACAATTCATGGCCTAAAGAAGTCAAACAAAATGAATTTGATAAATTCAAGAAAAAAGTTAAAGGATAAATTATTTTGAAGCCACTAAAAATCGTCATAGCGAGGCAACATATAAAATAATTTATCAAGCGATATTGTTGACAATTAAATTGAATTTGAAACTGAAAATTTGAAAATATGGATTGTCCCCTAGAGGGGACTTCAGGGGTGTTTTTAAAATTTGATTGATATTTAAATACTTTAAAATCAAATATTTAAAATACTTGTCAATGGTAGGTACGAAGCAATCTGTTTATTGTAAGTTATAATAAACTTTGAAGTAACATCATGGGATTGCTTCAGTCGTTCCTCCATCGCAACGACAGTTTGTGAAAAATTTTTACACAGTCTCTTTATTTTTTTAACTTTACAATTTTAAAAAGTATAAAACAACTTACTATATTTGTATTGTGAGACTACAAGTTATATTTTTATTCATTAGTGGCGCAGAAATAGCATTCATTCTATTTATTGTCGTCATGGTTTTTGGTGCCGATAAGGTACCGGAAATTGCCCGTGGTTTGGGCAAAGGTATGCGCACTCTAAAAGATGCTACCAACGATATTAAAAATGAAATCACTAAATCGGCCGACAAAAATGGTATCGATACCAGCATTGTTTCCGATGTAAAAAAACAACTGGATAGTGTAAAAGACGATTTAGACGATTTTACAGGTTCTGTGAGACGCAAATTGTAATTTTTTTTTTTAAGGACTACCGCACTATTCAATTTCGCAAAGGCCAAACAGTTGGCCCTTTTAGTCGTTTTTTTTTTTTTTTTTTGGCCCCGATATCCATCCTATCGTGTGGATACATCTTTTTCAGTAGCAGATTCTCTTGCCCGAAGAGCATCAGGTATTGTAGAAACAAAGAGGCCCAACAATATCCAGTTTTAAAGTCGTGCCTTTAGGTACGACAGATGTGATCTATGTCCTTTTAGGGAAAAAATATGGGTAGCGGCAATTATATCGAGGAGTGGATTCGTGCCTTTAGGTACGACATAGGGCAGCATTTAAAGAAGGATATTTGCAATCTGATTCCATGTATGGCATTGTTTTAAAATCCGCTTTCCCATCCTGTACCTAAAGGCACAGAAAACCAGCGTATTAACATGCCACTACCCAAATGAAGTCCCTAACGGGACAGGGCAACGTTTTTATGGACTTAATAATCTTTGTGGTCCCCATAGCCATCGGGACGTGTAATGTTTTGTATGCCTTTGTGTTACAGCTATTGGACTGAGATGCACAAAGCAAAAAACCATTGCATAAAGGAGCTTATCATGAGCCATATAAGAACATTTTTTAAAGGCGTTTGCCCTGACTTTTTTTAGGAAATAGAAAAAGTCAAGATGAGTTCTTATACAAAAAAAACAGAGTTATCAAAAATTCTAAAAAAAATCAAATTGTTTATCAATGGGTTACAATCCCGTCTATGTTCTTTTCCCGATAGCTAATCGGGACTATCGAAGGGTTATTGATTCTGTCCCGGACAACAATGATTTGGAATTAATATTTGAGTAACTTCACAAATAGGATTTTCTTAACACAAGAACAATTGAAATTAAACGAAAAATTGGTTAATTTAGTGGAAGTAAAAGAGTAGGACACAAACCAAAAGACCCTTTTCCAGTTATGGATTATATAGACTATTACAAAATTCTCGGTGTTCCGAAGAACGCCACCGAAGCCGAAATAAAAAAGGCGTACAGAAAACTGGCTCGAAAACACCACCCCGATCTCAACCCTAACGACAAAGAATCTGAACATAAATTCAAGGCTGTAAACGAAGCCAACGAGGTATTGAGCCATCCAGAAAACCGTAAAAAATATGATGAATATGGCAAAGACTGGAAACATGCCGAACAGTTTGAGCAGGCAAAACGCCAACGGCGACCAAACGGGCAACAGAGCGGTTTTGGAGGTTTTGAAGGCAATTCAGGTGGCGACTTTTCAGGAGGCGACTTCTCCAGTTTCTTCGAGTCCATGTTTGGAAGTCGCGCTTCCAGTGGTCGTGGTAGAACGGCTGCTTTTAGAGGTCAGGATTTTAATGCAGAACTGCATCTCAATTTAAAGGACGTTTATGAAACCCATAAACGCGTTTTGACCGTTAATGGCAATAATATACGGCTTACCATTCCTGCTGGTGTGGAAAATGGTCAGGTCATCAAAATAAAAGGAAAAGGGGGCGAAGGAACCCATGGAGGTCCAAATGGCGATTTGATCATTCAGTTTACCATTGCCAATCATACCAAATTTAAACGGGATGGCGCAAATTTATATAGCACCGAAACCATCGATCTATACACCGCTTTGTTGGGAGGCGACGTCACTGTCAATACCTTTGACGGGAAAGTGAAATTGAAAGTAAAGCCCGAAACACAAAACGGAACGAAAGTGAAACTAAAAGGCAAAGGCTTTCCTATTTACAAAAAAGAGGGCCATTATGGCGATTTATACATTACCTACGAGGTCAAAATGCCCACCAATCTATCCTCAAAAGAAAAAGAATTGTTCAATGAACTAAAAAATCTAAACTCATGAACACGGAAAGCTATATTCCCATAAAAACCATTTGCACACACTATAAAGTGGAAACTACCTTTTTGGAAAGTCTGAATGAGTATGGACTGATTGAGGTCACTACCATTGAAAAATTGCCCTGCATCCATCAAAACCATATAAAAAGTTTAGAATCCATGATACGTATGCACGCCGATTTGCACCTTAACTTTGAGGGCATAGACACGGTTTTAAATTTATTGGAAAAAATTGAACATCTGCAAAATGAATTGAGGAGTGTAAAAAATAGGTTGGGGATTTATGAGGATGGTTTCTGAAGAATTGTATGCTTAAAACAGGAATTTAAATACCACTTCTTCCACAAAAGAAATCAAATAAAGTGGGTAATTGTTTGGAAATAGTTGGTGGATTTGAGTAAATCAGTCTCTATTTTGAGACGCTTTACAACTTCCTACTAATTGTCAACCCATCCCTTATAGGCAACAACACCGTTTCAACCCTTTTATCTTCTTTCAACAAGGTATTGTATTCCAAAAGTGCTTTGGTAGCCATGTCATCTGCTTTTAAAGGTTCCAGTACCTTTCCGCTCCAAAGTACATTATCAGATAAAATGACGCCGCCTGCATTCAATTTGTCAATAATACAATGAAAGTAATTAGGGTAATTGTCTTTATCAGCATCGATAAAAATCAAATCAAAGGTTTTTTCTAACTTCGGAATAATTTCCAAGGCATTTCCCAAATGCTGAAAAATTTGGGGGCCATATTCAGATCTATCAAAGTAGTTGCGCTGAAAATCCACCAACTCTTCATTAATATCAATCGTATGCAGTTCGCCATCTTTTTGCAAACCTTCTGCCAAACACAGCGCAGAATATCCTGTGTAAGTCCCTATTTCCAATATGTTTTTCGGATGTACCAATTTAGAGACCAGGCTCAATATACGCCCTTGATAATGCCCGCTAAGCATCCGTGGCTGCAGTATTTTTTGATAGGTTTCACGGGTAAGTTGCTGCAATAATTCTGGTTCATTTTCAGAATGCTGTACTACGTAATCGTCTAGTTTTTCGGGTATAAAATGCATGCTTATCAGGTAGAGCGCAGTCGGGTTTTGTCAGGTCTAGCGCAGTCGAGACCTATTTAATTTTTATAAAACCTCCCGACTGCGCTCGAGGGGACAATATATTACAGTCATTTCGATTAAAAGGAGAAATTACATCGGTCATACAAGTTAGACTTCTCAATCACGCTACTTTCAATATGAACCCATTTCTTAAAATTTAATAAAGTAGCTTTAAACTTTTTTAGGCGGCTCCATAACGGTGGCACATTTTTTACACGTGCGCTTTTCTTCACTACCGTAAAACTCATCAAAAATTTTGGGCATATCAATTTCAATGTCATCCAATTCAAATTCTTTTTTATATAGTAAGTGGTTGCAGTTTTCGCAGTACCACTCCAGGGCGTCTTTCATTTTTTTAGTACGCGGATACTCAATAACCAACCCAACGGTATTGGCAATGCGCTGTGGCGAATGTGGGGTTTTTCCGGGCAATAAATAAATATCGCCCTCTTTAATATGCACATCCTTAGGGGTTTTGCCGTCCATGATTTTCAAAATCATGTCCCCTTCAATCTGATAGAAAAACTCAGGCGTTTCGTTGTAATGGTAGTCCTTTCGGCTGTTTGGGCCACCAACCACCATCACAATAATTTCGGCATCCTTCCAAACCACTTTATTGCCAACAGGCGGTTTTAAAAGGTGCCTGTGTTCTTCAATCCAAGCTTTAAAATTTAAAGGAGAAATTAATTTGCTCATAATAAGCCCCTCTTAATCTCCCCAAAGGGGAGAAACTCAAAACGGGGAGTTTTGAATTTTTGTTTTACAAAATTTCAATAAAGCTTAAAAATACTAATAAAAACTAAAATAAGTGATTTAATTCCAGCAGGGTTCCCTCTCCCTTGGAGAGGGTTAGGGAGAGGCATTTTACAAACTCTTCGTTCTACCACCATCCACAGGAACATTAATTCCGTTTACATAACTAGCCGCTTCACTGGCCAAAAAAGTAATCACGTTTGCGGTTTCCTCGGGTTGGGCAAAGCGTTTCGCGGGCGAGTGGTTTTTCATAGTTTCGGTCATGTCTTCAATGGTTGTGCCTTCAATATTCGCTTTGATTTTAATAATCTCAGCCAAACGTTCGGTATCTGTAAAACCGGGCAATACATTGTTTACGGTAATACCAAAAGCACCGAGTTCAACCGATAAGGTTTTACTCCAATTACCAACCGCACCTCTAATGGTATTGCTTACCCCAAGCCCCGGAATGGGTTCTTTTACCGAGGTTGAAATAACGTTTATAATTCTGCCAAATCCTACTTCTTTCATATACGGAATGGTAGCCTGTGCTAAAATGTGGTTGCATTTTAAATGCATGGTAAACGCATTATCAAATTCATCCAAGCTTGCCGATAAAATGTCGCCACTTCTTGGGCCTCCGGTGTTGTTTACAAGAATATGGAATCCATGGTTATCATCAATAAACTTGATGATCTTTTCCTGCAAATCTCTTGGTTTCAAGAAGTCTGCTACTATAAAACCATGGGTTTCGCTATTTGGTAATTTCGCTAAAACCTGTTTTAATTTATCTCTATTTCTGGCAACCAAAGTAACATTTGCACCTTCGTTGGCAAGTGCTATGGCGGTTGCTTTTCCAATACCTTGCGTGCTTCCACACACCAAAGCGTTTTTATTTTTTAAGTTTAGGTTCATGTTTTTTCAGTACTGACCGGCTAAATATTTTCACTTCAAAGGGCTAATTTTTTAAAGCTACCCTTTTTCATAATTTAATGTTTGCAAAAGCCAAAAATTATAAGATCAATTCCAAAGATATTGAAAAAAAGTTTGTCGGTCAGCCAATTTTCAAGCCATTTGTTAATTTTTCATTCCAAAAAAACAAGATTGGTCGGTCAGCAGCATCGACAAGGTTTCATTCCCAAAAATATGCAAACCACGTTATTCTGAAATTAGAGGAAGCGGTAGGTGCCTTGTTTTAAAAAGCAATCCTAATTTTTATGAGGATCGAGTGGATGTTTTGTCCCATTTTTAATGTAGTCGGTTAGTAGTGTAAAAGTATATATAAAAAAGCCTGTTTCTCCCGATAGAGCTATCGGGGTTGAAACAGGCTTCCATACATTATAGATTCATGAAACTTCCATAACGAGTTTTTGATACCCAACGGAATGATTAAATGGAAATCCCGATAGAATACGGGATGACCAATAAAAAACAAATAATATAAACACATAAAAAGAACTAATCGTCTTTTCTGTCTTCTCTTGGTCTTCTATCGTCTCTGCGGTTATCGCGTCCACGGTTGTCACGATTGTCCCTTCCTCGGTTATCACGTCCACCACGGTCGTTATTGTCTCTTGGTGGTCTAGCAACATAACCTTCTGGTTTGTCCAACAACGCTTTACGGGATACTTTTTCTTTACGTGTTTTTGGATCTACTCCAAAATACTTTACCTTAAAAACATCGCCCATATTCACTACGTCGCTTACGTTTTCAGTACGTTCCCAAGCCAATTCGCTTACGTGCAATAAGGTTTCGTTTCCTGGTGCGTCCATATATTCCACAACAGCACCAAAATCCAACATTTTTATTACTTTCACTTCGTAAGTACCACCAACCGTTGGTTTGAACATTAATGAATCAATTTTAGCTAAAACAGCATCAATACCTGCTTGTCCTGTTCCTAAAATCTCCACAATACCTTCTTCGGTAATGGGGTCTTCGTTGATAACAATCGTTGTTTTAGTGGCTTTTTGCAGTTCCTGGATCACTTTTCCGCCAGGTCCAATCAATGCGCCAATAAACTCGTTTGGTATCACACGGGTCACCATTTTAGGAGCATGTGCTTTTACGTCTGCATTTGGTGCAGCAATGGTTTCGGTAAGTTTGCCTAAAATATGTAAACGTCCTGCTTGTGCTTGTTTGAGCGCATTCACTAAAATTTCATAAGAAAGTCCTTTTACTTTTATGTCCATTTGGCAAGCCGTAATCCCATCGGCAGTACCGGTTACTTTAAAGTCCATATCCCCTAAATGATCTTCATCACCTAAAATATCAGACAGCACTGCATATTTTCCTGTATCAGCATCCGAGATCAATCCCATTGCAATACCAGAAACCGGTTTCTTGATTTGAACCCCCGCATCCATTAAAGCCATGGTGCCAGCACAAACCGTTGCCATAGAAGAGGAACCGTTAGATTCCAATACTTCCGACACGACTCTTACTGTGTAAGGACAATCAGCAGGTACCATACCTTTTAAGGCACGTTGTGCTAAATTTCCATGCCCTACTTCCCGACGCGACGTGCCTCTTAATGGGCGTGCTTCACCAGTTGAAAAAGGAGGGAAGTTATAATGTAAATAGAAACGCTCTTCACCTTCAAACGATGGCATATCTATTTGGTTGGCTTCTCTAGAGGTTCCTAAAGTTACGGTTGCCAAGGCTTGGGTTTCTCCACGCGTAAAGATTGCTGAACCATGTGTAGATGGTAAATAATCTACTTCAGACCAAATAGGTCTAATTTCATCGGTCTTACGCCCATCTAAACGCAAACCTTCATTTAAGGTTAAATCCCTTACCGCTTTTTTCTCAGCTTTGTAGAAATATTTAGAGACCATACCGCCATAATCAGCCAACTCTTCTTCTGTAAAAGTGGCTTTTACTTCTTCTTTTATAGCATCGAATGCAGCACTGCGTTCGTGTTTTGCCGATGCAGCTCGTGCCACGGCATACACTTTATCGTAAACTAACCCATTGATTTTTTTCGCTAATGCGTCATCTTCAGGTTCTGTCTCATATTCACGCGTTTCTTTTTTACCAAAAGCTTCGGCCAATCTTACTTGGGCAGCACATTGTACTTTAATGGCATCGTGGGCAAACTTAATAGCCTCCACCATGTCTTCTTCAGAAATTTCACCCATCTCACCTTCCACCATCATTACTGAATCGGCAGAAGCTCCAATCATCATGTCTATATCAGACTCTAATAATTGTGCCCGTGTGGGGTTGATAATGAATTGGCCATTAATACGACCCACTCTGGCCTCAGAAATAGGGGTCTCAAATGGTAAATCTGATAATTGAATCGCAGCAGAAGCCGCTAATCCAGCCATAGCGTCTGGCATCACATCGTCGTCATGGGACATTAACTGGATCATCAATTGCGTTTCAGCGTGATAATCTTTTGGAAATAACGGACGTAAAACACGGTCTACAAGACGCATGGTCAATACTTCGCCGTCGCTCGGTCTTGCTTCTCTTTTAAAGAAACCACCAGGATAACGTCCAGAAGCAGCAAATTTTTCTCTGTAATCTACCGTTAACGGTAAAAAGTCAACATCGCTTTGTTGGTAGTTGGAAACAACTGTACACAAAAGCATACATTTTCCTGATTGTACAACAACAGACCCGTGTGCCTGTTTTGCTAATTTTCCGGTTTCAATGGAGATTTCTCTTCCATCACCAAGGTCAATGACCTCTCTAAAAACTTTTGGAATCATAAATTTTTTAAATTCTAATTAAACAATGGTCGTTGTGTGTAGTTGTTGTGTGACCAATGAAAAACAATAATGAGCTTCTTCAATTTTGCGTCATTGCGAACCATGCTTTTGGCATGATGTGGCAATCTGTTCCTTTTGGAAAGATTACCACGCTTCGACTGCGCTCAGCGCAGGCTAGTTACTCTCCTCGTAATGACCATGTAACATTTTATTTATTTGGGCGTTACCATCCCGATAGCTATCGGGAGGTCGGGCTTTCCGCTATATCTTTTTAAAACGTCATTGCGAGGACCAAGGACGTGGCAATCTGCCAAATTTT
This sequence comes from Mariniflexile sp., assembly GCF_052728615.1. NCBI lineage: Bacteria > Pseudomonadati > Bacteroidota > Flavobacteriia > Flavobacteriales > Flavobacteriaceae > Mariniflexile > Mariniflexile sp. Next base: position 27,190 of record NZ_JBFVFE010000027.1, read on the forward strand.
CAGTCTCACAACGGTTATTTTGTTTTAAAGTTTTAAAAAGGATACCGCTTCAATCCCTAACGCAAAAACAAAAAAGAGGTTGAAAAGCCTCTTTTTTTTATTTTCTTAATCCTAATTCTTTTACTATCGCACGATATCTTAAAACATCTTTTTTGGTTAAGTAATCTAGTAAGCTTCTTCTTTTACCTACTAATTTCACTAATGAACGCTCCGTGTTATAATCTTTACGGTTCTTTTTTAAGTGTTCTGTTAAGTGGTTGATCCTGTAAGTGAATAAAGCAATTTGTCCTTCTGCAGAACCTGTGTCTTTGGCATCTTTACCGTGTTTTGTAAAGATGGTTTCTTTTTCTTTTTGATCTAAATACATGCTAATATTGTTGTAAATAATTTTTATGTACACGAAAGCCTTTCTTTCGAGCGGCAAATATAGTGAATAAATTAATTTTATTTAATATTAGTACCAATTCTTTTTTAAAGTAATACTTATCGTAGAACTCATCTTGACTTTTTGTTTTTGACCGAAAACGAGATAAAATTTGTTCAGATGAGGCACTTTTTGAAAGGCATAGCATCGCTACGCATAAAAAAGGTAACGAAATATGGACGAATTTTAGCCGTTTTTTAGGAAATAGAAAAAGTCAAGATGAGTTCGTATAAAGAAAAGTGATATTTTCGAAAATAATCGCTATATTTAAAAGTGTTTATCTTTATCCCCTCTTATCCATGCCTAAAAATCCAAGCCTTGTAAAGAACAAACTATTTGAGAATATCTTCAATTATGCTAGAGGAGGAATAGCAATAGTGAGTCTGGATGGCCAATGGATAAAGGTCAATAAAAGTGTTACCAATTTTTTAGGGTATTCTGAAGAGGAACTTTATAACATGTCGTTCAAGGACATGGTTGGGGCATTGGCTGTAGCGACCGGAATTGTGTATGGCCCGTGGCGTTGGTTTATCAGCTTGAAATAATCACGTTCCATTGTTGTTTGTGCTCAAATTTCAACGCACCGTCTTGCTCAACTAAATCAACATAATTCGAAATAAACTCGGAAGTATCAGACACTAATCTTAAATAATAATTCAGCGAATGTATAAGTCCATTAGCAATTACATTACAGCCGTGAATGTTTTTAATTCGTTCAATTTCGTTTTCAATATTTTCTTTATCACTTTCATCGATGTTTGCTGTCGATAACAAATAATACCGTTTCACTTGTGTTGTCTTAAACTTCTCAAATGAACCACGTATGAGTTGAGCTGTTATTGGAATGCCGAACTTGACCTCAACTGCCTCAAACTCCTTTTCGTTTTCATCGACAATATCAACATCGCCAATTCTACCACTTCTTGAATCGGCTGAAGTATGACTTTCGATGTCAAGCAGTTTTTTACCTTCAAATCTTTTGGCCTCGTTCATCAAACATTGATAAACTGCATATAATGCTAAAACTGGAAGTCTTGATGCTCCTTCTGACGTATATGATGAATTAAAATGAGCTTTAAGTAATCTAATAATAACTGAAATTGGTAAATCCGCAGGTTTTGCCAAATCAATCTCTTGACTGTTTCTCTGTATAATTAAACCTTGAATTAAATAGTAAGAACAGTTTTCAGCTAATTCCTTCGTGTTTGCTTGGTCTAAAATCTTTAGAAAAGCTGTTTTTAATGTTTTTCGGTGTAATATTGGGTTTATAGTCAAGAAAATAAGGGCTGTTAGTTTCGAGACTTCTTGTTAACCAACCAGTTTCTGATGGTGCAGGAAAATTTTTATTTTGCAGAAATGGCGTAATAAATTTTGTGTCAAATGTTCTACCAGAATAACCGTCTTCCATTTGAGATTGGTGTTTTCTGACGTCTTGTTCTGGGAACAATGATTTGTAAATCATTGAAGTGAAAAGAACAGTAATAACTCCTTTTCTTTTTTCCGAAAATTCTAAAATAATATCTAAATCCTGTTTAATAGATTTAGACAAGTCACTCTTTATTTCATTTCCCGAGCCAACTAAAGCTAAAGATTCATCATATAGCTTTTCAAGATATTCTTTTGGCTCCATTAAGTATTGTAATATTAGTTAATAATTGTTTTTTTATTTGTTTAGCGACTTCCCTAATCATAGGAACAGCAACTGAATTTCCAACTTGTTTATAAAGTTCGGATTTACTGTTTATGAATTTGAATTCATTTGGGAAACCCATAATCTTGTAGCACTCTTCAATAGTAAGCTTTCTAACTTTATTTTTATGCCAAATCCAAAATCGACCTGATGATTCTTGCGATGGTAGAGCTGGATGAACTCCTTCTGTCGAATATATTCTATTGGGTTGTTTGTGAACTCGTGAAAGATGTTCGGTATCTGGTCTAACGCCTGCTATTCTAATTGCTTTATTTCTATAACCTGCGAAAATAAGACCTGAAACCTGTCTTTTCTTTTCCTTTAATATCGTGTAAGGCTCATCTAAAAATTCAAAGTCATTTTTCTTATCAAGAAAATCTTTTAAAACTGGTTTCGGTAATGTTTCTAACTTACTAAAATCAAACTTTTTTTCAAGATGTCCGATAATTATAATGCGTTCACGATTTTGAGGAACTCCGAAGTCGGATGCGTTGAGCACTTTTTTAGATACTTTGTAACCTAATTCCTCTAAATGTTTGACTATCGTTGCGAGTGTTCGATTTTTATCGTGATAAACTAAATGTTTTACATTTTCTAGTAGTACAACCTTGGGTTGTCGTTTCTCAATTATTTTGAAAATGTGATATATTAGTGTTCCTCTTGTATCTTCAAAGCCTTTCATTTTGCCCGAAATACTAAAAGGTTGACAAGGAAAACCTGCACACAGAACATCGTGTTTTGCCACGATTTCTAAATCTAAATCCGTTATATCGCCAAATGGTACTTCGCCAAAATTTAGTTCGTAAGCTCTTTGGGCATGATGATTAAATTCTGATGAAAACACACATTTTCCACCAACTTCTTGCATCGGAATTCTAAATCCACCAATCCCTGCAAAAAGGTCAATGAACTTAAATGAAACATCTTTTTGTGGTGGAAATGGAATATCCCAATCGATAGGTAGATAATATTGAAAATCTGGTTCTTCAACAATATTGTACTATTTGTGCAAGCTTTCTAAACAGTATTTTGCATTTTCTCTAAAATGCTGGGAAACACCATTTTTATGGTTATGGAAGTAATGGGTTAAATGAGCTAATTGATTCTCATTTTCTCTTTCTACTTCAATTTGAAGTTTCTCTTTTATGTCGGAATATTTTTTTTGCATAGTAATTCGTAAAGTAACGAAATTCTGAAGGCAATTCACAATTTTATTAAATGAGCTTGTTCACAATCTTGTTAACGGTTTTTGAGCGCAATGGCAGAAACAGCTCTTTTATTTTTTAAGCGTTGGATTTAGCGTTGGGAAAAATGAATGTGTTGTTTTAGAAGTGGCTTTTCAGCGATATTTTCAATGGTAGCATGATTTTTTTTACGTTACAGGTTACGAAGGCTGTCAAATACCGTTCTGATAAAAGGGATGTCCTTATAAAACTATCCAGCAATATTCAAAATGGCCATGTGGTGTTCCATATAGAAGATAATGGCTTGGGGATAGACTTGGATAAATTTGGCGACAAGTTGTTTCAAATGTACAAAACCTTCCATAAAAACAAAGATGCTTTGGGCGTCGGGCTCTTTATCACAAAAAACCATATAGAATCCTTGGGCGGGCATATAGAAGTGAAAAGCCAGGTGGATGTTGGAACAAAGTTTTCAATTTTTTTGAAAGCAGGTTGAAAATAGATACTTTTTTTAAACAAAAGACCTGTCAGGTTTTAAAAACATAAGCGTTCGGAAGACAAAATATTGACAAAAAAATGGATGAAATAGTTGATGAAAACCTTTAATTTAAAATTAAACACGTTTTAATTCCCCTCTTGGGAGGGGAACGGTTTATCAAAAATTTTCAACTTCCGGACATTTATATTTTAAAACCTGACAGGTGGGGTGTCAAATTTGTGCGTATTCATAAAAAATCGTTCAGTCTGTTTTTTAAACTTTTTCGGTGTTTAAAACCTAAAAAGTTAGTAAAATAAAGGCTTTAAGTCATTTTTAAATTCATTATTGAAGATAAAAAAGAGAACGGAATTTTAAATTTTAGATACTTCAAATTTGACACCCCACCTGACAGGTCTGAATGTATATATTATGATGATTACGCTCTTAAAGGCTGATTCAAAATTAAATCCAAGTATTGGTTCACTCTGGTTTTTAATTCTTTTCTAAAAACGATAAAATCCAAAAAGCCATGCTCCAATAAAAACTCAGAAGTTTGAAAGCCTTCGGGCAATTCTTTTCCTGTGGTATCGCGTACTATTCTAGGGCCTGCAAAGCCTATTAATGCGCCAGGTTCAGCAATGTTAATATCGCCCAACATGGCAAATGATGCCGTAGTACCACCCGTTGTTGGGTCGGTACATAACGAAATGTATGGAATACCGGCATCGGATAATTGCGCCAGTTTTACCGATGTTTTTGCCAATTGCATTAAAGATAAGGCGGCTTCCATCATTCTGGCGCCCCCAGATTTAGAGATGACCATTAATGGAACGTTATTTTTTAACGAGTAATCTGCAGCCCTTGCTATTTTTTCTCCCACAACACATCCCATGGAACCACCAATAAACGCAAAATCCATACAGGCAACTACCAAGTCGTTTCCTTTGGATTTGCCAACGGCTACGCGAATGGCATCCTTTAGTTTTGTTTTTTCCTGGGCCGCTTTTAAGCGTTCTGGGTATTTTTTGGTATCGACGAATTTTAAAGGGTCTTTCGATTCTAAATTGGCATCCAATTCCTGAAATTGATTGTCATCGAAAAGAATTTCGAAATATTCTTTACTCCCAATACGCACATGGTAACCATCTTCCGGACTTACATAAAAATTCTTCTCCAGTTCGTCTGCATCAACAATTTTACCGGTGGGCGATTTGTACCAAAGCCCTCTGGGAGTGTCTTTTTTCTCTTCGGTGGTGGTGGTAATTCCTTTTGTTTTTCTTTTAAACCAAGACATAATTAATTACGATTTATGATTTACGATTTATGATTTACGATTTTTAGATTGAAAAGCTTTTAAACTGGTTGTGGTTTGCGACATTTCCAGTACTTGAACCATTACTTTTTATAGGAAGTAATTGCTGAAAGCCTAAAACAAAATTAAACCTTTTTTTAATTTTGAGGTAACGTCCTTAGGTTTTTATTACTGAAATTCTTTTTTGGCAAACCTTTCGGGGTTCATTTTCAATGGTATAAACAAAAAATCCTGCGATTAACAGGATTTTTAACTCACATAAATTGATTTCTTATAATGTATCCACATTGTTTAAATCTTCGAAGGCCTTTTTTAATCTGGCTACAAAAGTAACTTCGCCGGCACGTAACCAAACACGTGGGTCGTAGTGTTTTTTATTAGGTGAATCTGGACCGTCGGGACTTCCAATCTGAGCTTGTAAATAATCTTTTTTACCGCTCATGTAATCACGGATGCCGCTCATAAATGCGTATTGCATGTCGGTATCAATATTCATTTTTATAACGCCATAGCTAATGCCTTCACGAATTTCCTCAACCGTAGAACCGGAGCCACCATGGAATACAAAATCGATGTGGTTATTGCCAACACCATGTTTTTTGGAAATGAATTCTTGGGAATTTTTTAAGATTTTTGGCGTTAATTTTACGTTTCCTGGTTTGTAAACCCCGTGCACGTTTCCAAAAGCCGCTGCAATGGTAAATTGGTCGCTTACTTTGCTCAATTCTTCATAAGCATACGCCACTTCTTCGGGTTGTGTGTATAGTTTGGAATCATCCACATCCGTATTATCAACACCATCTTCTTCACCACCGGTTACACCTAATTCAATTTCAAGTGTCATACCCATTTTGCTCATACGGGCCAAATATTTTTTACATATTTCTATGTTTTCCTCAATGGGCTCTTCAGATAAATCTATCATGTGCGAACTGAACAATGATTTTCCAGTTTCGGCAAAATGTTTTTCGCTGGCATCAAGCATGCCATCTATCCAAGGCAATAATTTTTTTGAGCAATGGTCTGTATGAAGAATCACGGGAACACCATAAGCTTCTGCCATGATATGAACGTGTTTAGCACCCGCAATAGCACCTGCAATGGAGGCTTTTTGACCCTCGTTATTTAGACCTTTCCCAGCATTAAATTGTGCGCCACCATTGGAAAACTGAATAATTACCGGCGCATTTAATGCAGCAGCAGTTTCCAATACCCCGTTAATGGTGTTAGAACCAATGACGTTTACCGCTGGTAAAGCAAATCCTTTTTCTTTAGCTAGTTTAAAAATTGCTTGTACTTCTTTTCCAGTAGCAACGCCTGGTTTTATGTTGTGTCCCATGGTATTTAAAAATTTTAAATTTTAGTTTTAATGTTCAAAAGTAATCAAATTTTAAATATTTATAGCAGATCTCAGTAGTTGAAAATATTAAAATACCACTAAAACGTTATAGTTTAATCTAAATAATTCCCCGACGGTTCTACCTCGGGGTTTCCGAATTTACCTCCGCTTTGGGGAGGTCGGAATTGTCTTTTCGCAATTCCGGGAGGGGCAAAATATGATCCCGATAATTATCGGGACGGCGAAATACCTCTATGTCCCGATAGTTCGGGACTGCCTCGAGGATAGTCGGTTTCAAGATTTTTTTTATTCTTAAATTTTCAGCTTCTAAAATGGGTAGTTGATACCAATATTATATACGGCGTTGGAAAAATTATAATCGTTAAGCCATCTATTTTGGTTTTGGTAAGAAGGGTCGTAGGTTTTAAAGCCCACATCAAAACGAAACACAAAAAAGCTAAAGTCGTAACGCAAACCAAAACCAGAACCTACAGCAATGTCCTTTAAGGAATTAAAATTTGAAAAAGTGGCATTACCCGCTTCCACATCATCCAAAACATTCCAAATATTTCCGGCATCGATAAACACAGCACCATTTAATTTTCCGAACATGTTAAAACGCTGTTCTACGCTTAAAGCCAATTTTAAGTTGGCTTCATTGAACTCGTTGGTGGATTCTGAACTTCCCGGGCCCAAACGATAAGCGGTCCAAGCACGATTGTCGTTAGCGCCTCCAGCAAAGAAACTTTTTGAAAAAGGGATGTTACTTGAGTTCCCATAGGGAATGGCAATTCCAAAATAACTTCGGGCGGCAAGTATGTTTTTTTTGCCTAGATCCCAATGTTTTACATAATCCAATTCGGTTTTAATATATTGGGAATAGGCTACGTTAAAAAGTTCGTAACGGTTGTTCGCGTTTTTTTTAAGTCCTATCAGGTTAGAAACGCTTGAAAGCAAGTTCCCTGCAACTTCCAGTTTAAAACGGAATATCGAAAAATTTTCATCAAATAAATTGGTGCGCTCATCATTGGTTAAACCAAAACTGGATGCAATTATAAGGTTGTTTTCGGTCAATCTGTTTTTACGTTCGTTTATGCTGCTAACTTCTTTGTATTCATTGATGTTATTTGTTTCAAAATTGGTGTCGGCTAAGACCAAACCAATGAATTTATCAGATTTTTCTTTAATCAAGATTTGATCACCATTATCGTTCAAGGCAATAAATTCTGAGGGCGTGTTGTAAGGCCCCAGCGCTATGTTCTCCAATCGTCGAAAAGAATTGTCATATACTTTAAAATAATTATCAACATTCAAATTTCTAACATATTGAACATTAAAAACATCCAATCTATTTGTTACTTTGGCAGAAGGTAGCCAGTTGTAATTGAAAATGCCACTGAAGGTTTGTTTGTCCAACCCAATATTGGTTTGACTGGTAGTTGCTAAACTTATCCGGGTACTTGGCAACATGTGTTTTGGGATTATTTTTTCAGTATTGAACGGAAAAAAGAACCGTGGGATGACAAGTTTTAAATTGGCTCCAATTTCATTGATGTCAAAAAACGGGTCGTTTGGATTGTTTTTGTCTTTTGAGGCGCCAATGGATCCAATGGCAGATAGCTCTAATGTTTCAGCGCCCCTAAAAACATTCCGAATCAATAAACTTGGGTTCAATGAAAAGCCAACGATTTGAATATTGCTTATGGAAGTATCGGCACTAAAACCTAAGCTGAATTTTTTTAAAGGCGTCAACCTTATGGTGTCGGTAAGCGTGTTATCAGGGTTTTCAGTATAATCAATGTTGGGGTATTTAAATGTGCGCAACTCATTTATATGTCTGTATGTCAAGCTTCTGTCGCTATCTTTAAAAATGGTGCCTGGGGTTATAAATATGGCATCGGTCAATGCCTTTGGGCGGTGCTTGATCTTATCATAGCTAAAAATCTTAAAGCCTTTGTATGCTACAGAGTCTTGAAATGGTCTGTTTCTGTTTTCAAATGAATAATCGGTAATTATATTGACATCCTTTATTTTGTATATTTTAAAAGGCTCTGTCCGTATGGAATCTGCGGTTCTTATGGTCCTATCTTGAATTTGAACCGTAACATTTACCTTTTTATTGGTGCCCAGGGTGTCGGCTTCAAAAGTGATGTAATCTTGGTTAAAATGATAAATGCCTGAATTGCGCAGCACATTGGCAATACGTTCGCGTTCCTGCCCAAAAACGGCCGATTTGTATGGCTCGCTAGGTTTTATTAAAGCATTCTTTTTAATTCTATCATACATGGATTCTATGACAGGCGATTTGATTTTCTCAGAAATACTGTCTATAATATAAGGTTTTCCTGTTTTTACAACATATTCTACTTCGGCACGTTTATTTTCATTTTTGTTAATGTTATAAGTGGCGTTTGCATCAAACCAACCATTATATATGTAATAATCTTTAAGCCGTATTACAGATTTTTTTGCTTTTTCCTCATCTACAATTACAGGAGCTTCCCCCGTTCTTTTTAGCCAACTATTAAAGGCCATTCTGTTTTCAATATCTTTATCAAATTGTTTTTTTGAAAGCATTTTAATTTTCCAAGCTACCTTTTCTGGGTTGCTATAAATCTTGGCATTCAAAATAGAGTCCAAATTTGGACGTGCTAAATTATAAAATTGCAAACGTAAAGAGGTATTAATCAAGGGTATTCTATTGTTTGGTTTTTGGTATAATAAATTATTCAGAGCTTCATTTTGGTCTTTTTTGCCATTTACAATTATTTTATTGTTGGTAAGTAAATACTCGTTTTCTGCAACCCGCTTTACTGCATTGCAGGATACTAAATGCGAAGTAATTAAGAATAATATCATTATTTTTGAGAGCCGTAGTTTCATCTGCTGATTTTTATTTTTTTATCCCGATAGCTATCGGGAGTTACAGATGTAATTCCTAATATTGAAACCAGTACTGCGTTATGGAGTTTTGTATAACTCATTTCAAATGAAATAAAAATTAATTTGGTTTGTATAGGTTTAAAGGAATGATTTATAAAAAAATGTTGATCTTTACAGACTCAAAAATACATTATTTATATCTAAAATAATATTTAAATAATTTAAGTTTAAAAGCGTTACCTCAGGGTCAAAACATTACAATAAATTATGGGTAAAAAAGCCACGAATACACGAATTATATTGATTGCTTTTTTAAGTAAAAATTCTTTTGGAATTTTTTAAAATCTGTGACATTATTTTAAAGCCATGCCGCAAAAAATTAAAAAAATTCGTGACCCGAGCGAAAGCGAACAGACGAAGCAATTTGTGGCATTATTTTTTTAACATGTTTGCTATGGCGGTAACATTTTTCACTTTTTAATATTAATCAAATATCAATCTGGCCCCATGCTGTCTAAAAATCAAATAAAATCAATAACGGGTTTAAAGCAAAAAAAACAGCGACAGCAATCAGGCTTTTTTGTTGTTGAAGGTGTTAAAACAATCAAAGAACTATTACAATCCCAATTAGTACTTCACCAATTATATACAACAGAAACATTCCATATTGATGCCAATCCCATCCAGATGGCTATCGGGAGCTATCGGAACGAAGTTTTGATTTCTGAAGCCGATTTAAAACGCATCAGTTTTTTAACAACACCTAATAAAGCGTTGGCAATTTTTAAAATTCCGCAACCAAAACCCATAGAAACCAACGGACTTATTGTAGCTCTTGATGCGGTTAGGGACCCAGGGAATTTAGGGGCCATCATTAGACTTTGCGATTGGTTTGGTGTGAAAAATTTAGTTTGTAGTAATGAAACGGTCGATTGTTTCAACCCCAAAGTAATACAAGCAACCATGGGTTCCATAAGCAGAGTACATATCAATTATGTTGACTTGGTTGACTTTTTAAAGGCTAATAAACTACCTGTTTTTGGAGCGTTTATGGAAGGTTGCAATGTGTACAAAAAGCAACTTCCAGAGAATGGTGTTTTGGTAATGGGAAATGAAGCACACGGCATTTCCAAAGAAGTGGAAGCTGCCATAACAGAAAAAATTTCCATACCAAGGTTTGGGGATTTGCAAGCTACCGAAAGTTTGAATGTGGCCACAGCAACCGCTATTTTGTTGAGTGAGTTTAGAAGGGGGTAGTTTTGGTTTTCAGTTGCAGCAAACAGTTTCAGTACGCATTTTTTATTAGTTGATTAAGTTTTACTTTGCGTCTCCTCGGCTCCTTGCGAGCATTGTTTCTTGATTCTTCATTTTTAATTCTTCATTATTTCTGTTAAACCTATTACAAAACCTTGGTAGAAGCTAATGTCTTTCCGTAACTTTAAATAAAAATTGAATATGCGCGTATTGATTACAGGAGCAACGGGACTTATTGGGCAGGAGATTGTAAAACATTGTCGCCAAAAAAATATCGATGTAAATTACTTAACCACCCATAAGTCAAAAATAGATCCATCGGAGAAGGAAAAAGGATTTTATTGGAATCCCAAGCAACAAGAAATAGATAAAAATTGTTTTAAAGATGTGGATGCCATCATCCATTTAGCAGGTGCCACCATATCAAAACGTTGGATTCCAGCTTATAAAAAGGAAATTTTGGCGAGTAGAAAAGAAACCACCCAATTATTGGTCAATACCCTAAAAGGAGAAACACATACAATTAAACACGTTATTTCGGCGAGTGCCATTGGGGTGTACCCAGATTCGTTGATCAATTATTATGATGAAACTTATAAAACCGTATCGGATTCCTTTTTGGGAGCTGTTGTAAAAGTATGGGAACACGAAGTGGATGCCTTTTCAAAATTAAATATAAAAATTTCCAAAGTCAGGATTGGTTTGGTTTTGTCCAACAAGGGCGGTGCACTTACCGAAATAGCAAAACCCATAAAATTTGGTGTAGGCGCTGCATTTGGCACCGGCAAACAATGGCAATCGTGGATACATATTTCCGATTTGGCACAACTGTTTTTATATGTTTTAAAACACCAATTGGAAGGTGTTTATAATGCTGTGGCACCAAACCCGGTAACCAACCAGGAACTCACAAAAGCCATCGCAAACACGTTGGAGAAGCCTTTGTTTTTGCCCAACATTCCCAAGTTTTTTATGAAACTTGTTTTGGGCGACATGCATATTTTACTGTTTGAAAGCCAACGCGTAAGCTCAAAAAAAGTAGAAGATAAAGGCTTTTATTTTGAATACCACCATTTACAACCTGCTTTGGAGGATTTGTTGGGGTGATGGGGTTTGGGTGGGTTCATTTGACGTTTATGTGTAAGGAGGAACGTTGCGATTTTGTATGCGAGGATTTTTCGAAGGAAAATCAGATGTAGCAAACACGCAACTATCTTTGTTTTATTGCTAAACCGCAATTATTTTTACGGTGTGGTACAACGTTATTTATTTTCTTAATAATTTATTAAAGACTACAATTATTGTTTTTAACTTCAACAATTGTTGGGTTAAATTTATTGTTCAAAACCTCGTAATTTCCAATTAATCCGTTACTTTGAATTAATGTTTTAATGCCACATAAATCTGATAACTCTATATTGTAAATTACACTAATTCCGCCACCAACAAATTCTAGTTTGTCTAAATCATTAAGATGATTGATTTTGTCATTAAAGCTAATACTCAAATTACTACTAACATGTTTAAGGTTCTTTAAACCTTGTAAATTATTCAAATTCGGGTGTCCGATAATGAATAATTCTGAATTAACAAAGTTTATACCCGCTAAGCCATCTATTTGACTTAAATTATCGTTATGTCCCAAATATAAATCAGAACCTAGTGAAGTGAGATTTTTCAGAGAATTTATTTCCAAAAGTAAATCATTGTCAATAATGTCCAATCTGCCTGATATTTCGCGTAGGTTATTTAAACCTTCTAGATTTGGAAGGGTTTTATTGTCAAGAATCATTAGATTTCCATCAATTCTTTCTAAACCAATTAATCCATTGATTGATGATAATTTTTCATTGCTAATTATTTCTACCTGAGAATTAAGTGAGGCTAACTTATTAATAGCATTGATTTCAATAAGTTCTTTATTGTTTTCAATAACTAATTTGTTTTCTAATAAATCTAGATTATTAAGACCAGTTAGATTTTTTAAAGAATAATTATTCCAAACCCATAAACCTCCTCTAATTATTTTTAAGTCAATTAAAGGTTCCAAAGTTTTGATTACTGATTCATTACTAGGGTTATAATAATCTTCAATTATTAAATGACCTGTTATTTCAGAATAGTTGCTATTTCCAAATTCATTTACCTCTTGTTGAGTCCGTAAAAAAACATCACCATCAAAAATCTTTAAATTTTTCTCATCCTCAGTTTTATTAGATGAACATGATATAATTGAAATTGTAAAAATTAGTATTAATACTTTTGTTACGTTCATATGATTTGTTTTTGTCATAATGTTGTACAACTATGATGTTAAACGAAGCTATAATTTTTTTCTCACATTATCAAGTTCATTAGAAAATAAAAATATTCCCAAATAACAATCCAATTCAAATTCCAAAAAACCCCAAAAAATATTTTAATGACATTATGACATTTTAAAAAGAATGGCAGTACTTTTGCCAACTAATTTTAGTATTGCAAAAAATTGAATTTCCCATGAGTAAAAAAGATAAAAAAGACTTAGAACAAGAAGAACTAGAGTCTGCACACATAGAAACCGCTGAAGTGGAGGAGCAAGTTGTTGAAGAACAAACGGTTGAGGAGAAACTTCAAAGTGAATTAAAGCAAGAAAAAGATAAGTTTTTACGCCTTTTTGCTGAGTTTGAAAATTATAAAAGACGTACCTCGAAAGAGCGTATGGAGTTGTTTTCAACAGCGAGCGAAGACGTTATGAAAACCTTGTTACCAGTATTGGACGATTTTGAACGTGCATTAAGCCATATTGGCGACGATAAAGAAGCAGAAGCGTTGCGCAAAGGCGTGTTGTTGATTTACAATAAATTGGTAGGCACTTTAGAGCAAAAAGGACTTAAAGTTGTGGCGGTTGAAAAAGGCGACCCCTTTAATGCCGATAACCACGAAGCCATTACGCAAATACCTGCGCCAACCAACGATTTAAAAGGAAAAATTATAGATATTGTCGAGAAAGGTTATAAACTTGGAGAGAAGATCATTCGTTTTCCAAAAGTTGTTATCGGACACTAAATATAAATTTATAAGCGTACTTTCCACAGAAAAGGATTTAAGATAGAACATGGCAAAAAGAGACTATTACGACACATTGGGCATAAGCAAAGGTGCTACAGCTGCAGAAATAAAAAAGGCATATCGTAAAAAGGCGATTGAACACCATCCGGATAAAAACCCAAATAACAAAGACGCCGAGGCTAAATTTAAGGAAGCAGCCGAAGCCTATGAGGTTTTAAGTGACGGTAATAAAAAAGCGCGTTACGACCAATATGGTCACCAAGCTTTTGAAGGTAATGGCGGTTTTAACGGTGGAGGCATGAATATGGACGACATATTCAGCCAGTTTGGTGATATTTTTGGTGGCGGCGGCTTTGGTGGCGGCTTTTCTGGTTTTGGCGGCGGCGGTGGCCAGCGTCGTGTTAAGGGAAGCAATTTGCGCATTCGCGTAAAACTGACTTTAGAGGAAATTGCCAATGGCGTTGAGAAAAAAATAAAGGTTAAACGTAAAGTCCAAGCACCGGGTACTACGTATAAAACCTGTTCTACCTGTCATGGTAGCGGGCAGGTTACCCGTATTACAAACACTATTTTGGGCAGAATGCAAACATCGGCACCTTGTAACGTGTGCGGTGGCGCCGGACAGACCATTGATAAAAAACCTGCGGATGCCGATGCGCAAGGACTGAAAGTTCAGGAAGAAACGGTGTCTATCAAAATACCGGCCGGCGTTGTTGATGGCATGCAACTTAAAGTATCCGGTAAAGGTAATGAAGCACCAGGAAATGGTATTTCGGGTGACATTATTGTGGTTATTGAAGAGGAACAACACGAAAAATTACAGCGTGAAGGCGATAATTTACATTACGATCTGTATGTGAGTTATCCGGATGCTGTTTTAGGAACGTCGCAAGAAATTGATACCGTAACAGGTAAAGTGCGTATAAAAGTAGATGCGGGGGTGCAGTCGGGTAAAATTTTACGCTTGCGCGGAAAAGGAATCCCGAGTATAAACGGTTATGGCAGAGGCGATCTATTGGTACATGTTAACGTATGGACGCCAAAAACCTTGAACAAGCAACAACGTGAGTTTTTTGAATCGATGCAGAACGATGAGCATTTTGCACCGAAACCAGACAGCACCGATAAATCTTTTTTTGAAAAGGTAAAAGATATGTTTTCTTAGAAAAACCCAAAAAAATGAAATCAACATTTTTAAGGCGTTTTTTTTCAAACTTCCTTAAAAAAGTTAATGGTTTTTAAGAAAAAAAAACTATATTTGGTTCATCACTAATTTACTTTAGTGGTAATTTTTCTTTTTCATAGCAATTTTTTTCCCATCCTTAATCTTTTTTAAGGGTGGGTTTTGTTTTTATATATCTTTTGTTGATATTGAACTCATTTAAAGTTTTTCAATTGGCTAAAAAATTATCTTTTTGCACCCATTTTTTACCTTTTTTTAGTTACGTAGCGATGCTATGCAACCAAAAAAAGCCTTCAACTGGTCACAAAATGATTAATTTTCGCCTCAATCCAAAAACTTTAAATGAGTTCATTTTAAAATTTAGCCACAAATTGCTTCGCCTGTTCGCTTTCGCTCGGGTCGAGAATGTTTTTACTTTTATAGTGGAGTTGAATAAGCACATTACAAAAATTAAAACAAAAAGTTCAAATCATTAAAAATTAATTCCTCCCCTTTTTTTGATGGGAGAGCCTGTGCCGATTTTTCGGTATGCCGATAGGCGGAGGGTTCAATGATATAAACTATTAAAATTAACTACTTTTTGTCATATAATCAGGGCAAACGCCTTTAAAAAATGTTCTTATATGGCTCATGATAAGCTCCTTATATGTAATGGTTTTGCTTTGTGTATCCTGTGCAATAGCTGTAACACACCTGCCGACAGGCCTTTAGGAAGGCACCCAAAGTATTACAAGTCCCGATTTATCGGAACCACAAAGATCAATAAGTCCATAAAAGCGTTTGCCCCGGTTAGGGACTTCTTGTGCAGTGGCATATCAATACGCTGGTTTTCTGTGCCTTTAGGTACGGGATGGGAAAGCGGATTTTAAAACAATGCCATACATGAAATCAGATTGCAAATATCCTTCTTTAAATGCTGCTATGTCGTACCTAAAGGCACGAATCCACTCCTGGATATAATCGCCGCTACCCATATTTTGTCCCTAAAGGGACATAGATCACATCTGTCGTACCTAAAGGCACGACTTTAAAACTGGATATTGTTGGGCTACCCATATTTTGTCCCTTTAGGGACATAGATGATGGAAAAAGCAACATGATCATGGTTTTAATGTAAAAATAAGTTCCTTTCCAGGTGCCAAAGTTGTTTTTCAGTTTTCTTTCACTGAACAACCTGAATTTGACATAAAACAACCGAATATCAACTACATGCGCTATTGTGCGGAGGCTCTTCCGATAACTATCGGGAGCACGAATGTTTTTTTGTTTATAACGTGAGTTCGATATAAGATTAGAATTATTGTAATGAAAACAAGATGTTTATGGATTATATTAGGGATTGGTTATCCCCTAGAGGGGATTATAGGGGTGTAATCGTTTTGAAAAACACTTCCCTAATCCTCCTCAAGTAGGGAATTCACTCGGTTTCAATCTAAATTGTTATGTCGAACTCACGTTTCATAAGTTATTAATCCTTCAAAAAAAATTAAAATCAAGAATATCTCTTAACTATTGATTAATTTTACCTTTGCGCCTTTGCGTGCCTTTTTTAAACCTTTGTGCGCTCTGTACTTCCTCTATAAACTTCTGTGAAATAGTCCACAACCACAATTTTTACCCAGTCCAAATCCTTCCTCCATCACCCGTTTTCCGTCATCGGTCTCCCGTCACCCGTCCATTTTTTTTTACCTTTGCGCCTTTGCGGCTTTGCGCGACAACAAAATCTTAAATTATATATAAATCCCCTAACTTCTCACGTAACATTTAATATATTTACCATCTACAAGTCAATTAAAAACATACATGAGTAACTTATTGGAAGTTAATGAAGTTTCTAAAAGTTTCGGAGATTTTAAAGCTCTTAACAAAGTGTCTATTTCTGTTAACAAAGGCAGTATTTTCGGATTGTTGGGGCCTAACGGAGCAGGCAAAACAACCTTAATACGCATCATCAACCAAATTACCATGCCAGATTCCGGTACGGTGCATTTGGATGGCGAATTGCTGAATTCAAAACATATTAAAGACATAGGCTATTTGCCCGAGGAGCGCGGTTTGTACAAAACCATGAAAGTGGGGGAGCAGGCCTTATATTTGGCGCAGTTAAAAGGTTTGACTAAAGCCGAAGCTAAAGAGAGATTGAACTATTGGTTTGAGCGTTTGGAAATTGGCGATTGGTGGAACAAAAAAATCCAAGAGCTATCAAAAGGGATGGCTCAAAAAATACAGTTTGTGGTTACCGTATTGCATCAACCAAAATTATTGATTTTCGATGAGCCCTTTTCTGGTTTCGACCCCATAAATGCCAACTTGATTAAAGATGAAATTTTGCGTTTGCGCGATAATGGTGCTACCGTTATTTTTTCAACACACCGGATGGATTCGGTGGAAGAATTGTGCGATGATATTGCCTTGATCCATAAATCGAATAAAATCCTTGACGGAAAATTGGTTGACATTAAGCGCCAGTACAAAATAAACACGTTTGAGGTTGGGATCCATTCCCCCGATAAAGAAGCTTTACAGAAGGAGTTGTCGCAAAAATTTGAGGTGTCCGTCGCTCATTTTAAAACCTTGGAAGACGATTTAAAACTCTCCATTAAACTAAATGCTGGCGATAAACCGAATGATTTATTGGGCTATTTAACATCAAAAGGCGAGGTGTCCCATTTTGTGGAATTAATACCCAGTGTAAACGATATTTTTATTCAAACCGTAAAGAGCAATTGATAATTGTTAAAAGTTATTGGCTATAAATCATTCTTGTCCCACAAAGAATCAAGACCGCTTCGCTGTTAGTCCCGATAGCTATCGGGAAAAGAATAAAGACTTGGTCGTAACTAATTGATAAACGGTTTAGATATTTAATAAAATTTTGTTAAGATTCTGAAACTAGACTGAAAGTCTAATAATAGAGCAAAGCGTCCTAGAAGTGGAAATAATGATTGTCACTAAAAATTTTTATCGGACAACAACTATTATAAAATTGTTTGGTTATTTAGTCCAAACTTGCAAAAAATTTAATATTTTACCTAATAACCTAATAACCTAATAACCTAATAAACTAATAACCCAATAGCAATAAACAATATCCAATAAACCCAATGAACCATTTACCACTTATAATAAAACGTGAATACTTAGCAAAAGTTAAGAACAAATCATTTATTGTGATGACCGTTTTAAGTCCGTTCATCATGATTGCATTAATTTCATTTGTTGCCTATTTATCGCAATTGAACAATGATAAAGTTCGGGTTATTACCGTTTTGGACGAATCAGGCTTTGCAAAAGGTGTTTTTGAAAATACCGATAACATAACCTATACTGTTTTGGAAAATATGTCGTTAAATGATGCCAAAACAGTAACAAAGGAGATGGGTTCGGTAGGTTTGTTGCATATTGGCAGGGTTGAAAACGTGAATGATATTTCCAACCATATTAAATTTTATTCAGAAGAGTCGCCTTCCATTGGTTTAATTTCAGATTTGGAAAGTAAACTGGAAAATAAACTCACAAACACTAAACTTCTGGAAAATGGTGTGGATGTGGCCATGATCAATGCGTCAAAAATAAGAGTGGATATAGCACAAGAAAGTTTTGCGGGCGAGAAGAGCTCCAAAATAGATAGTGTGGTCAAACTTATTTTTGGTGGCGCTGCGGGTTATTTGCTGTTTATGTTCATCATTATTTATGGTAACATGATTATGCGCAGTGTTATAGAAGAAAAAACCAGCAGAATCATAGAAGTTATTATTTCGTCGGTAAAACCCGTACAGCTCATGCTGGGTAAAATTATTGGCACCTCGTTGGCCGGCATTACCCAATTTGTTATTTGGATCGTTATTGGAGGAGTTTTATTGACTTTGGTGTCCGTTATATTTGGTGTCAACTTACCAACACCAAATCAACAACTCATGCAACAAGCCATGGCAAACCCAGAATCAAACATGCACCTGCAAGAAGCTTTTATGGCTTTTTATAATCTTCCGTTGCTTAATTTGGTCATTGCATTTATATTCTTTTTTATAGGAGGTTATTTATTGTACAGTTCGTTTTACGCCGCTATTGGCGCCGCAGTAGATAATGAAACCGACACCCAACAGTTTATGTTGCCCATAATAATGCCTTTAATTTTAGCGGTTTATATTGGTATCTTTACAGTTATTGAAGACCCACACGGAACGGTTTCTACGTTATTTTCGTTTATACCTTTAACTTCGCCCGTGATCATGCTTATGCGTATTCCGTTTGGGGTGCCTCTGTGGCAACAATTGCTATCGTTGTTGATATTGGTTGGCACCTTTATGTTTACGGTGTGGTTTGCAGCAAAAATTTACCGCGTTGGTATTTTAATGTATGGCAAAAAGCCAAGTTATAAGGAGATAATAAAATGGATTAAATATTAAAATGGACCAAGAACTAGAAAAAGTGGAAAGAACCGTTGAAAAAAGTTCTATATGGAAAGATATTAAAGAGCTTCTTAACCAACAATACGATTTTAGTGACAAGATTGGTATTTCAGTAAAAGATATATTGATTATCATCACCGTTATTTTTGTAACAACAGTCATCCTAAGATTTGTTTTAAAGATCCTCACAAGAAAACTTCCAGAAGAGGATAAAGGTAAGTTTAATGTGGTGTATGGCTATTTCCGGTGGCTGGTATATTTGCTTATTTTGCTTATGACCTTAAACGCCGTAGGAGTAAATGTTACAGCGGTTTTTGCAGCTTCGGCGGCATTAATGATTGGTATTGGTTTAGCATTGCAAACGCTTTTCCAAGATATTATTTCCGGGATTTTTATTTTGATAGACCAAACCGTGCATGTGGGCGATATTATTGAAATAGATGGAAAAGTTGGCAGGGTTGAAGAAATTAAGTTAAGAACTACCCGGGCTGTTACCATCGATAATAAAGTATTGGTAATCCCCAATCATTTGTATTTGGAGAACAGTCTATATAACTGGACACAAAATGGATCTGACACCAGGGAGTATGTAGATGTTGGGGTTGCTTATGGAAGCGATGTGCAATTGGTTAAGAAGGTATTGGTAAAAGCAGCAGAAGCAAATCCAAATGTATTGGACAAAAATGACATTGCTGTGCGGTTTACAAATTTTGGAGATAGTTCGTTGGATTTTAGGGTTGTTTTCACCATCAGCGATAGTTTTAATGCCAATGCCATACGCAGTGAGGTTCGGTTTGAAATAGATAAACTGTTCAGGGAAAACCATATTAGCATCCCATTTCCGCAACGCGATATCCATATCATTCAAAAGCCCGATCAAAGTGTAAGCCTACGGTTAAATCAATCCGATTTCAATACGAATTTGAGCAAAGATTAATATAATTTGAAAATCAAAAAATTAACGAATGTAGATGTCTTTTGTCTTAAATCTATATTCTAAAATCTTAAAAAAAATATGCCAAAAATTTTAATAATTGAAGACGAAGCCGCCATCAGAAGAGTGCTTGTGAAGATTCTTTCAGAAGAAAATGACACCTATCAAGTAGAAGAAGCAGAAGAGGGATTGGCAGGCTTAGAAAGAATAAAAAATGAGGATTATGATTTGATTCTTTGCGATATAAAAATGCCGAAAATGGATGGTGTTGAAGTGTTGGAGGCTACCAAAAAGATAAAACCTGAAATACCCATTGTGATGATTTCTGGCCATGGCGATTTGGATACCGCGGTAAATACCATGCGTTTGGGCGCTTTTGATTATATATCAAAGCCCCCCGATTTAAACCGCCTTTTAAATACCGTTCGGAATGCTTTGGATAGAAAGGAATTGGTGGTTGAAAACAAACTGCTCAAAAAGAAAGTCGGCAAGAATTTTGAAATGATAGGTGAAAGTGATGCCATTTCACATATAAAAGACATTATTGAAAAAGTGGCACAAACCGATGCGCGCGTACTTATTACGGGTCCAAACGGCACCGGTAAGGAGTTGGTGGCACACTGGCTGCACCAAAAAAGCGAGCGTGCCAATGGCCCCATGATTGAGGTTAATTGTGCTGCCATACCAAGTGAGTTGATAGAAAGTGAACTTTTTGGCCATGTAAAAGGTGCGTTTACAAGTGCCGTAAAAGATAGAGCCGGTAAATTTGAAGCGGCAAATAGCGGCACTATTTTTTTAGATGAAATAGGCGATATGAGTCTGCCGGCGCAAGCCAAAGTCCTTCGGGCGTTGCAAGAAAGCCGTATTCAGCGGGTTGGCAGCGATAAGGATATTAAAGTGGATGTTCGGGTGGTGGCGGCGACCAACAAGGATTTAAAAAAGGAAATAGCCGAAGGACGGTTTCGTGAAGATTTGTACCACCGGTTGGCCGTTATTTTAATACAAGTACCTTCTTTAAATGATAGGCGCGATGATATTCCATTATTGGTAAATTATTTTGCTGAAAAAATAGCAGGGGAGCAGGGTAATACCAAAAAAGTATTTTCAGATAGTGCCATAAAGCTCCTTCAAGATTATGATTGGACGGGAAATATTCGTGAGCTCCGCAATGTGGTGGAACGGTTGATTATTCTTGGAGGCACTGAAGTGAGCGAAACCGATGTGAAATTATTTGCCTCGAAATTGTAAAAGATAAAAGGGGGAAGACTTATTGTGAGGCTTATTTTTAATGATTTGTGCTTAATTGATTTATTATCTAATTAAAAAAATACCATTATCCACACTTAGAAGACCCACAATCTTTACACGTTAAGCAGCCTTTTTGGTATATCAGATTTTCAGATTTACAGTTTTCGCACACATGGCCTTTGGCTTGCGTACCATCTTCCATATAATTTTTTCTTTGCAAATACCACTAAGAAGTACTTTTCTTCAACACCATTACGGGTTACCCGTAAAATAAAAATTCTTATTTTTTTTGAAAGAAAAAGTTGTGTTTTATTCCTTTGTTTTTTATATTAATACTGTTCAAGAGCAAAGTTTTGTTTAGTCTATACAAAAAGATGTTTTTGGGCAACATGTTGCAACAAACCAGCGCTGATTATTTTATTCTCCCTTAAATAAAATAGGTTTGGGTTTTAGACTGCTTGGACCAAAAAAAAAAATAGACTGCTTTCATAGACTAAAATTTATAGACTGCATAGACAAAAAAACGCTTAGGTTATTTGTATGCAGTAAGCCGTAAACTTAATAGGTAACCCCGTTTGCCTATCGGGTAAGAATTGATATTGCAAATTTTTAACCTATTAATACTAACAAACAATGAAAACATTAACATTATTTTTCTTAATTGTATTTGCAACCATATTGACTGTTAACGCCCAATTAACCAAAGGTAATTGGATGGTTGGGGGGGATGTCTCTTTTACTTACTCACAGGGTAAATCTGATATTGCTGGTAAAACTTTCACAGTTACGGGTTCACCAAATATTGGATACTTCTTTTTTAATAAAATTGCTGCTGGCGCAAAAGTCAATTATACATTTTCAGAATCTAAATTTGAAAGAGGAACTTCAGAGTTTGAACGTCTTTTGATAGCACCTTTTGCAAGGTATTATTTTTTAGAAGTCGATAAACCTGTTAATGTCTTTTTAGAAAGTGCCTATCGGTATGCCATCTTAAATGAGAACAATTCTACAGAATTTTCATTAAAAGGAGGTGTCGCTATATTTTTAAACAGTAGTGTGGCGTTAGAGGTATCCCTCAATTATTTAAATTCAAAATCAAAAAATGAGTATGTAGGTAGCCAAGATCTGCTTTTAGGATTTGGCATCCAAGTAAATTTAGAAAAACCATAAAATCTTAATAAAAAATAAAAAAAATATTATCACTTATTATCGTAACACTATCAATGGTTTCGTTCTCTCAAAATGTTACCGTAAAAATAGAAAATTTAAAAGCAAACAATGTAGCCGTATCCAATGGCTCATCAATAAATATGGGAAGTGATGCCTCTATTAATGTAACATTTAGGGTAGATTTAACAAAGCTATCATCATATACAATTGGTCCTGCAAAGGTTTTTATTGATGTATTCAATAGTTCAGGAAATCGCACTGAAAAAAGAACAGCGGATGTTTCTGTAAGTCAATTTATCACAGGAACTTCAGCTAATTTTGGATTTGATATTCTTGCATCAGAAATTGATTTTGGAAATGGCAATTATCTTTCTGCTACGCTAAAACAGAATAATCAGCCTGGGGCAGAATGGGAATCTCAACATAAAACAATTATTAAGACACCCTCTTTTCAACCGACACAAAATCCTTTATATTTAGTTTGTGGCAATATATCAGCAAAAACATTTACGGTTACAAACAGTTCTAACTTAAATGGTGTAACTTACCAATGGAACATTGGAAACGGTTGGTCTGGTAATGTAGGGAGCGGTAGTTCAATTACTCTTACACCAAATTCTGGCACCATATTACCTTCAAATATTTCGGTTACTCCGATTTATAACGGGCAAAACCAACTACCTGCAACTTTTAATGTTACTCGAGCTTCGTTTTCTGTGGGTTCATTATCAATTTCTGGTAACAATTATGTTTGTGCCTCTGGAATATACACCGTTGACAATATACCTAGTGGAGCTTCAATCCAGTCCGTAAGCTCATCCAATAACAATATCGCAACCGTAAGTTTGGGTTCAAATAACGCGATAACGGTTACAAGAGTTTCAAATGGTACAATAACGCTTTCCGTTGTTTTACAAAACACTTGCTTGCAAACGGTTACCAAAACAAAAAACATCCAAGTTGGCGAAAACGATAATGTGGATGTTACAGGACTTGAAAATGGCATTGATGCAGGTGGTGACGTTCTTATTGACCTTATAAACACAAACGGATGTGGCGAAATATCTGATACATATGCTTCAAGTGGCTTAACGTTTGATTATGTGAGTTCCAATTATGCATATTTAATTTCTTCTTCTTCAAACTCCGGTACAGGTTGGATTTATATGGGCATAACAGGCGGAAATGGTATTTATAAAGAGTTTCCAATTAATACCATCCCACCACCTGTTTTACCAAATGAAAATTATATTTCTATTCAAAGAATTCAAAATGACTATAATGTTTACCCTTATAGCCAATGGAAAATGGTGAAAGTTTACTATTACGGCATTAGTAGTGATGTGGATTATTGGGAATGGACTACAAGTGATAGTTATTATGCTAAACCAAATGATGGTAGTATTATTTTTCTACAATTTTCAAGCAGTAATACGAATGTAAGTGTACGGGCTTGTAATAGTAATGGTTGTAGTCAGTCTGTTTCCACGGTTATTAATTGAACAAGGGTTTAAACTGAATGGGAAAAAAGAGCAGCTTATAACAAGGTGTCCTATGAAAATAGCAGTTAAGAACTAAATCAATAGTTTATTTCTTTTCTGCTATTTTTTGTTTAAGCACGAAAATTTCACATACAAAACTTCTACCTTTCAAGATATACAAGCAAGTTATAAGAATACATCAATAAATTCAAAAAAAAAAGGAAGCCAATTATAAAACCAACTTCCTGACCCCTCCGCCTAAAGGCATACCGAAATAAATTCGGCACAGGCTCTCCCCTTAAAAAAGGGGAGGACTTATTTGAGAGGTTCATTTTAAATATGTGTATTTAATTGATTCAATTCTTAAAAAATACCATTACCCACACTTAGAGGATCCGCAATCCTTACAAGTCAAGCAGCCTTCCTGGTATATCAGATTTTCAGATTTACAATTTTCGCACACATGCCCTTTGGCTTGTGTACCATCTTCCACATAGCGTTTTAATGCTCGCACTACCCCATTTTTCCATGTGTTTATGGAGGCGCTATCGAGTTGTAAACTGTTGATTAAATCAACGATTTTATCGATGGGCATGCCATGGCGAAGCGTACTAGAAATCAGTTTGGCATAGTTCCAAAATTCAGGATCAAATTTATGCGACAGTCCTTCAATAGTGGTTTTATAGCCCCGTATGTTTTTATATTGAAAATCGTAACGCGAGCTGCCATCTTCATTTCTGTTCTTTATTATCAACCCTTCGTTTACCCAACGCGGAATTAAAATTCCATCTTCATCATCGGCCAAACCTGTAAAAATCTCATACGGTTTATCATCTATGATGCCAATAAAAGCAATCCATTTTTCCTTGCTATTTTGAAAACGAACCACATCGGCTTCTAAAATTTCCGGGCGTTTTTTAGGAAATGCGGTTAGTATATTTTGGTTTTTGTCATCTTTTTCATCATTGGCAATCAACACCCCGGAACGCGAACCATCCCTATAAACGGTAACCCCTTTGCAGCCCACTTCCCAGGCTTTTAAATATAATGCGCCCACCAGATCTTCGGTAGCATCATTGGGCAAATTGATAGTCACACTTATAGAGTGGTCCACCCATTTTTGGATGGCCCCTTGCATGCTCACTTTGCTCATCCAATCCACATCATTGGAAGTCGCTTTATGATAGGGCGATTTTTTGATCAATTTATCAATTTCTTTTTGGGAATAATTTCTGGAAGTATCGATACCGTTTACTTCCATCCACTGTTTAAAACGGTGGTGGAACACCACATATTCTTCCCAAGAATCGCCTACCTCATCCACAAAATCGATGCGCGCTTCCTTATCATTAGGGTTTATTTTCCGTCTTCGTTTATAAACAGGTAAAAAAACAGGCTCTATTCCAGAGGTTGTTTGCGTCATTAAACTGGTGGTTCCTGTTGGTGCAATGGTAAGCAATGCAATATTGCGTCTGCCATGTTCCAACATTTCATAATACAATTTACTATCGGCATCTTTTAAGCGTTTAATGAACGGATTGTTTTTTTCGCGCTCCGCATCAAAAACCAAAAAGGCCCCGCGCTCTTTTGCCAAATGCACCGAACCTCTATACGCTTCAATGGCTATGGTTTTATGGACTTCCAAAGAAAACGCATTTCCGGCTCCACTGCCATACTGAATACCTAAAGCGGCCAACATATCGCCTTCGGCAGTAATGCCAATACCCGTTCTTCTTCCTTCTTGTGCCTTCTTTTTTATGTTCATCCATAAATTGCGTTCGTTAGCTTTTACTTCATCCAATTCCGGGTCTTTATCAATTTTAAGTAAAATATTATCGATTTTCTCCAATTCCAAATCGATGATATCATCCATAATGCGTTGTGCCGTGGCTATGTGTTTTTTAAACAGATCGAAATTAAAACTAGCTTCTTTTGTAAATGGGTTTTCAACATACGAAAACAAATTAATAGCCAACAATCGGCATGAATCGTAAGCACACAGCGGAATTTCGCCACATGGATTTGTTGAAACCGTTTTGTAGCCTAAATCGGCATAACAATCCGGTACCGATTCCTTGATGATGGTATCCCAAAACAACATGCCAGGTTCGGCGGATTTCCAAGCGTTATATACAATTTTTTTCCACAAGGAATTGGCATCAATCGTTTTTGATACTTTAGGCTCACTGCTAAAAATGGGATATTTTTGGGTGTATTCCGTATTGTTTTTGACAGCTTCCATAAAAGCATCGTCTATTCTAACCGACACATTGGCGCCTGTAACCTTGCCCTGTTCCAACTTGGCATTTATAAAATCTTCAGCATCTGGGTGATTAATGGAAACCGATAACATAAGTGCACCTCGCCTACCATCTTGGGCCACTTCCCTGGTAGAATTTGAATAGCGTTCCATAAAAGGAACAATGCCTGTAGAGGTTAACGCGGAGTTGTTTACCGCAGAACCTTTTGGACGGATATGCGACAAATCGTGACCCACACCACCGCGCCGTTTCATAAGTTGCACCTGTTCCTGGTCAATTTTCATAACGCCTCCATAAGAATCTGAATTCCCCGAATTGCCAATAACAAAACAATTGGAGAGCGATGCAATTTGGTACGGATTGCCAATACCTGCCATAGGACTGCCTTGTGGAACGATGTATTTAAAATCTTTTATTAAATCGAAAATATCATTTTCAGATAAGGGATTGGCATATTTTTTTTCCACTCTTGCCAATTCCTTGGCTATACGGCGGTGCATGTCGTTTGGTGTTAGCTCATAAATATTGCCCACAGAATCCTTTAAGGCATATTTATTCAGCCATACACGGGCAGCAAGATCATCTTGATTGAAATAGTTTAAGGAAGCCTGGAATGCTTCATCTTGTGAATAGGTTCTTGGTAATGTTTTGGTGACTTCTGTACTCATGCTATTTTAATTTGCTTATGGATTAATTACAGCACAAAGTAACAAAATATTTTAATATAGGAACATGATAAATGTCATAAAGTTTACAAATAATTTATATTAAACATTTGTAAATCAGTGTTTTAATTATTTATCAACATAAAAAAGTGATCTTAATTTTGTTTTTTCGTATTCAAATATATATAATTCATGATATTTTTATACGGTTTTTCATTCCTGGTTATATGGTCATGGAAAGAAGGTTGCCACACCACACAAAATCCATAATACCGGATTCATGTACCAATTTGGATGAGGTAGTTTTAAACGCAGCCATTAAACCAGACAGCTATTTAATTTAACTGCCATATTTTGTGTGTTCAAACCATCTATTTCTATAAGCAGACGTACATGATTGGTGGATAATTACAAAATTGTGTATTTCTATAAAAGGGATTGGAATTTGAATCTTGTACGGAGAAGGTCAGCTAGCTGTCCCTACAAACAAAAAAATGCCTCAATCTTGCCTTATCACTGCAAAAAAGAAGCATTTTTCCTTACGATATTTAACTTTAATTGTTTGATGGTTAGAAGGTAACAAGCCAACTAATATCGTGTTTTCTAATCTTTAATCAAACCACAACTAATGAGCTTAATCTTTCGGTAAAACCAAAAATATCGTGTTTTCTAATCTTTAATCAAACCACAACGCGACTCGGTATTTTACTGGAGGCGTTAAAATATCGTGTTTTCTAATCTTTAATCAAACCACAACAAAAGACCCCGTTGTTATGACATACAACCAAATATCGTGTTTTCTAATCTTTAATCAAACCACAACTACAACACGGTATATAGTTTATGCCTAAAAATATCGTGTTTTCTAATCTTTAATCAAACCACAACTGTATAACTTAACAGATAATGAAAAGATAGAATATCGTGTTTTCTAATCTTTAATCAAACCACAACCGAAAACATTCCAGAAGACTCTAAATAGGTAATATCGTGTTTTCTAATCTTTAATCAAACCACAACTCAGTTTAAGCTTATAATAGTTCATAAACTAATATCGTGTTTTCTAATCTTTAATCA
This sequence comes from Mariniflexile sp., assembly GCF_052728615.1. Lineage (NCBI taxonomy): Bacteria > Pseudomonadati > Bacteroidota > Flavobacteriia > Flavobacteriales > Flavobacteriaceae > Mariniflexile > Mariniflexile sp. The sequence continues at coordinate 55,236 of NZ_JBFVFE010000027.1, forward strand.
AACCACAACAAAAGGATGGCAAATTATTTCAGATTGTTTAATATCGTGTTTTCTAATCTTTAATCAAACCACAACAACCACGCACGGGCGACATACCGTATCGTTAATATCGTGTTTTCTAATCTTTAATCAAACCACAACAACGCGCCATGGGTTTGTTTTATGGTTCTGAATATCGTGTTTTCTAATCTTTAATCAAACCACAACACTATTATGATGCTTATTACATAAAGGCTGAATATCGTGTTTTCTAATCTTTAATCAAACCACAACCCTCAAAGCTTTTAATTGTGCCTTTGTACGAATATCGTGTTTTCTAATCTTTAATCAAACCACAACGTATTGTACCTAAAAGCATATCACCTGAAAAATATCGTGTTTTCTAATCTTTAATCAAACCACAACTAATTCCTGCGATACGGTTAATAAATCTACAATATCGTGTTTTCTAATCTTTAATCAAACCACAACATGCGTAAACAATAGATATTCACAATTATAAATATCGTGTTTTCTAATCTTTAATCAAACCACAACAAGCTACTCCACCGTTATTTACGGGCAACAAATATCGTGTTTTCTAATCTTTAATCAAACCACAACAAAAAGGGATATTAATAGCAGAGAACGCGGAATATCGTGTTTTCTAATCTTTAATCAAACCACAACGTTAAGGATTCTTGTTCACAATGTGAAAAGAATATCGTGTTTTCTAATCTTTAATCAAACCACAACTGGAGCCGGTAATATATTCGCCACCTTGCAAATATCGTGTTTTCTAATCTTTAATCAAACCACAACAAAATCGAGCGAAGCGAGATTTTGTTGTGGTTTTTTTTAGCTGTTTAAGATTATAACTTTATGTCAAAGAACTTTGTCAATTTGTTAAGCTAAAATTATCGAACCTGTTTCTGTTAGGTTTACTTTAATAGGATTCATTTCAGTCCATTTCTTTAAACTTGCAATCCTAACTTCCTCGTCCTTGTTTCCGAGTGTAGATGCCAAATGATGTCTAAATGAATAATCTCCAGCTGATATTTTTTGAACTCGATATAAATATTGTATTACATATTTATAGTCTATTTTATTATCATTAAATTCCTCATCATTTAATCCCAAAACAAACATATCATTTTCTTGTAAGGTATTTATAATTTTACCGTTTTTATCCGCTTCAGGAAGCTGATAAATGTCTTGATTTTGTTTTCGTCTTTCTACAACCTCCCAGAATGTGACAATGGTTTCTTTTAGTTGACCTTTGCCATCTTCATAAACTACAATATGATGATTATTTCTCGGATTCACATATTGATTTGTTTCCTTTAATTTTTGGGCGTTGGACATTTCCTCTCTTACCCTAACCTTTTTAATTGGAACTCGTTCTCCATTTTTGTTTTTTAAAGTGTAGAGCTGTTGACTGTCATTTTTTAATGAATTGATTTGATTTGTAATAACCAATTCTTCCTCATCGGTAACTCCTTTTTTCTGGGTGTACGACAAATTTCCATTTTCCAAAAAATATTATCTTTGACCTAAAAACCGATGAGCAGAAAATCACAAGCA
>NZ_JBFVFE010000028.1:0-54378 GCF_052728615.1 Mariniflexile sp.
ATTATCCGAAAAGATTACTTTTACCACATAAAATAAATGTTTAAAATAGCAAATTAATCGCTTGCGGATTTAAGGTAGATGCAAAATGTTCATAAAGGTTGCGTTATAAAATTGTAAGATGACAAAACTTATAGTATTTTAGCATCCATTACTTCAGAAAATAAAATTAAAAATGAGCAGCGAAAAAGAAGCAAAATTAAAAGCATTAAAACTTACATTAGATAAATTAGATAAAGCTTACGGGAAAGGAACGGTAATGAAAATGAGCGACCAAGCGGTTGTTGACGTGGATGCCATTTCGTCGGGTTCTCTTGGTTTGGATATCGCGTTAGGCGTTGGCGGATATCCTCGTGGACGTGTTATTGAGATTTATGGTCCGGAATCTTCAGGAAAAACAACATTGACCTTACATGCCATTGCCGAAGCACAAAAAGCGGGTGGCATTGCTGCTTTTATTGATGCAGAACATGCTTTTGATCGGTTTTATGCTGAAAAATTAGGCGTTGATTTAGAGAATTTGATTATTTCCCAACCAGATAACGGCGAGCAAGCCTTAGAAATTACCGATAATTTAATCCGTTCGGGCGCCATTGATATTGTTGTGATAGATTCTGTGGCGGCACTAACACCAAAAAGTGAAATTGAAGGCGAAATGGGCGACTCTAAAATGGGCCTGCATGCGCGTTTAATGTCACAAGCATTAAGAAAACTAACGGGTTCCATCAGCAAAACCAATTGTACCGTTATTTTCATTAACCAATTACGTGAAAAAATTGGGGTGATGTTCGGCAATCCGGAAACTACCACTGGAGGTAATGCGTTAAAGTTTTATGCATCGGTTAGATTGGATATTCGTCGTTCTACCCAAATAAAAGAAACCGATGGCAGTGTTACCGGGAATAAAACCCGTGTAAAAGTGGTTAAAAACAAAGTAGCGCCACCATTCAAAACAGCAGAATTTGATATTATGTACGGCGAAGGCATCTCGAAAGTTGGTGAGATTTTGGATATTGCCGTTGAAAACGAAATCATTAAAAAAAGCGGTTCTTGGTTTAGTTATGACGAAACCAAATTGGGTCAAGGTCGCGATGCTGTAAAAGCACTAATAAAGGACAATCCAGAACTTATGGACGAACTCGAAGCCAAGGTTAGAAAAATAGCCAAGGCAGCTTCTGCTGGCGAATAAGTTAAAAAATCCCGATTAATCGGGATTTTTTATTTCTATACGCAACCTTTTAGGCACAAATGCATCTATGTTATACAAAACATATATTTTTGAACATAAATTGCATTATTATGAAAAAGTTAATCGCCCTAAGTTTAGCTTTAATTTTATGTGCTTCTTGTAGTTTAGATGACGACAATAGCAGTAATTACAGCTTCGAGATTTTACCTGTAGAGAGTGTTGATATTCCTAATCAATTTGAATTAGGAAAAACATACCCCATTACGGTTACGTATTTAAAACCCTCTACTTGCCACGTTTTTAGAGAATTTTACTATTCCAAAAATCTTAATGAAAGAACGGTTGCCCCCGTAACATACGTATTAGAAAATAATAATTGCGAAACTTTGGATGCTGTTTCAGAAGAAGCTACTTTTAACTTTATCGTTACAGGTAATGGCTCTTATATCTTTAAGTTTTGGCAAGGTGAGGACGCCAATGGAGAAGATCAATACTTAATTATTGAAGTGCCGGTAGTAAACTAAGTTTAAGTATTAATTAATACGTGTTTAATTTGAGTTTAGAGCAACTCATAGAAAATTGTAAAAGTAATGATACTAAAGCACAAAGTGAATTGTACAAACTCTTTTCGGGTAAACTTTTCTCGGTGTGCTTAAAGTATTCGCGCAACTATGCCGAAGCCGAAGATAATTTGCAGGACGTCTTTTTAACGATTTTCAAAAAAATTGAACAGTATAAAAACAAAGGCTCGTTTGAAGGTTGGTTAAAACGTATAACCATAAATACGGTTTTACAGCAGTATCGAAAGGAAAAGGTTTTTGATATTGTAAACGAAAACACCATTGATGAGGCTGAAGTGGAGGTTGATGAAGATGCCATATCCATCGACTATCTTTTACAGATTATCCAAGAATTGCCAGATAGGTACCGATTGGTTTTTAACCTATATGTACTGGATGGTTATTCGCATAAAGACATAGCAAATATGCTAGACATAAACATTGGCACCTCAAAATCCAATCTGGCACGTGCTAGACAGATTTTGAAGCGAACCATTGAAGATTACAAAACAACACAAAGTTTACAATCATTATAATGAATGATAAAAAACATATAGACCGATTATTTCAAGAGCGCTTTAAAGATTTTGAGGCGACTCCCAGTGATGCGGTTTGGGAACATATTGAAGCCCAACTTAACAAAGACAAGAAAAAACGTCGTGTAATACCCATTTGGTGGCGCTATGCGGGCGCAGCAGCTCTATTGTTGCTGCTATTAACTGTTGGAGGTATTTATTTTAATGCTCCGGAAGAAACGCATCCAAATCAAGTGGTGGAAACTGAAGATGCTACCTTGCCAAAACAGAAATCTGAAAAATCTGGAAAAATAATTAATTCAAACGAGACTGAAATTGCTGTTGAACAGCATCCTTCTGAAAAAAACAAGGTGGAAGCTATTAATGGGTCCACTGGAAATGAGCATTCAGCCCATGCTTCCAATCCTTCATCAAACGTTTCCAATCCTTCAAAAGAACCATCGGTAGCAGAGACTATTTCAGTAAAAAATGAAAATGAAAGTAAGTTAAATACGGCTTCATATAAAAAATCGAATGCTACCAATAGTTTATTGAGCACAAAAAACAATCATGCTGTTGCGTCCCATTCCGAAGAAAAAAACAATGCGGTAAATAATACAGGGGTTTTGAATAATTCTGAAAATAAGGAAGAAACTATTCAAGATAAACAAGTGTTAATTGCTACTGATAAAGCAAAAGAATCCATCGCTAATGCTTCAAAAGAAAACACTCCTATTGCCGAGGTTAAAGATGAAAAAACAAATAAAAACGCGCTCACTATTGAAGAGGCTTTAGATGAAACCAAAGATAAAATTGAAAAGGAAAAAAACTTAAACAGGTGGAGTATTGCCCCAAATGCGGCACCTGTTTATTTTAATACTTTAGGCGAAGGCTCCTCTATAGACCCACAGTTTAATAGCAATTCCAAAACAGGAGAATTGAATATGAGTTACGGTATTAATGCGAGTTATGCCATTAATGATAAATTGAAGGTGCGCTCTGGTATCAACAGGGTAAATTTGGGCTATAACACTAACAATGTGGTTGTTTTTCAATCGGTTGGCATAAGTTCCACCAAACGCGCCTTAAAAAATCTTGATGCTAGTCCTAGGAGCACTACTAGCGATAATATTTCAATTATTAGCGGGCAGAATTTGAATGCAAAACCGGAGTCTTTTGGCACCACAAACACCTCTATAAATCAAGATTTGGGGTATATTGAAGTGCCTTTGGAAATTCAATACGCACTTTCCAACAAAAAGTTAAGCGTGAATGTAATTGGGGGTTTTAGTTCGTTTTTTTTAAGTGACAATAAAATTTATTCTGAAGCCCAAGGCGGTTCAAAACTCTATTTAGGAGAAGCGAATAATATAAACAAAGTGAGTTATAGTGCGAATGTTGGACTTGGGTTTAACTACAAAGCGTCAAAAAAAATAGATTTGAATATAGAGCCTATGTTTAAATATCAAATCAATACATTCAATAATACTTCTGGTGATTTTACTCCGTATTTTATAGGGGTTTACACCGGATTCGCCATTAAATTCTAGGTTTTTGGTTAGATCTGGATATTGGTTTCCATTAAGCTCGGAAATCAATTTCGAAGAAAACTGCTCGCCCCAGAGCAGTTTTTTTATGCGTCTCTATTTCCTGCAAGGTATTATTTTGACCTTGCAGGATTGTCATAATCTGTATGAAACATTTCTAATTGCTTCAAAATAATAGCCTTCGCCTTTTCATTTAAAGCCTTCGTATCTTTAATGGTTAAACTTTCAGTCGATAAAAATTTATGGATTTTCACACGCATTTTTCCAGGTCCACCGCTAAAAAATGTATATGAAAGACGTTTTTTATTATCGCCAAAAGTTATGGGCACAATGGGAATGTGATGATTGATTGCCAACCTAAAAGCACCATCTTTAAAGTCGTCTAACATAATATGTTCTTCTGGTACGCCACCTTCAGGAAAAATACAAATGCTTACACCCGATTTCAATCGTTTTTGGGCTCTTAAAAAAACGGCTTTTCTGCTTTTTTCAGAACTTCTATCTACCAAAATACAGGTACGCTTATAAAAAAATCCGAAAAGCGGAATTTTGGTTAGTTCTGCTTTTCCAACAAAAACAAAGGGGCTTTTAACCGATACCAACATAAGCATAATATCTGCCATAGAAGTATGGTTGGCAATAAATAGATAACTTTTGCTTTTTTCAGGGGTTTGTTCTCTTTCAATTTTCCACCGAAAACCCATGCCTATTAAAATTATTTTTGCCCAAACCCGCGCAATTCTAAAAAACAATGGATACCACGATTCCTTTAAAATTGAAATTAAAAGCACAGGAAACATGATAAGGATTGGCAAGCCTACAAGAATATAGAACCAAATGCGGTACAAAATCCAGAAAGGATATTTAATAAACTTCATCGAAACCAAAAATACATAATTGTATTGAGCAATTCTATTAAAAAAATTACCTTTGCTTCCATAAAGCTTACAAGAAGAATTAGTATAAATAAGACCTCACAGCCCCGATAGCTATCGGGATTAAAAACCTGTGAGGTCTGAAAAACACATAATCACTTAATGAGATACCTGCCTTCGCAGGTAATGTTATGGCAAGAATACTTACAGGCATACAAAGTACCGGAACACCACATTTAGGAAATATTTTAGGGGCCATTGTTCCAGCAATTAAAATGGCTGAAAAACCGGAAAATGATTCTTATTTATTCATAGCGAATTTGCACACGCTAACGCAAATAAAAGATGCTAAGGTGCTACGGGAAAACACCTATTCCACAGCAGCTACTTGGTTAGCTTTTGGACTGGACATTGAAAAAACGGTGTTTTACAGACAAAGTGATGTGCCGCAAGTAACCGAATTATCATGGTATTTAAGTTGTTTTTTTCCATACCAACGCCTCACATTGGCACATAGTTTTAAAGATAAAGCCGATAGGTTAGAAGATGTAAACGCTGGTTTGTTTAACTACCCCATGCTTATGGCTGCCGATATTTTATTGTATGATGCCGAAATTATTCCTGTTGGAAAAGACCAATTGCAACATATAGAAATGACTCGCGATGTCGCATCTCGTTTTCATGCTAAAGTTGGAGATACTTTTGTGATGCCCGAAGGAAAAATACAGGAAAACACCATGCTTATTCCCGGAACGGACGGTGAGAAAATGAGCAAAAGCCGAGAAAATACCATCAATATTTTTTTAGATGATAAAAAACTCCGCAAACAAATCATGAGCATTCAAACGGATAGCACACCGCTTGAAGAGCCCAAAGATTGGAAAACCTGCAACTGTTTTGCTATTTATAGTTTGTTGGCAAATGATGCCCAAATTAAAACCATGAAAACAAATTACGAAAACGGCAATTATGGTTACGGACACGCTAAACAAGCCTTATTCGAATTAATTGTTGAAAACTTCGCAACCCAACGTGAGCGTTATAACTACTACATGAATAACCTCAACGAAATTGATAAAGCCTTGGCTTTAGGTGCTGAAAAAGCGAGATTGGTTGCTGATGGGGTTTTGAAACGGGTTCGGGAGAAGGTTGGGTATTAATTTTCTTTGATCCAATTGTAAAGATATTCAAGAGTTAATCCCATCGTATTTAAATTTGTCCTAAGATGCATCGCTGGAATTTCTTTGTCTTTTTCCCGGTGAGTAACTGTTCTCCAACAATTTGGACATTTATAATGGTCATGCGATGCATTCGTTCTTAAATACTTGCAATTGTGAGCTGTCAGAAATCTAACCCAATCCTTAGTTTTAACTGGTCGATTATTCCCCATTAATTGCTATGCTGCTGTGGTTTCTAACGAATTAATTTCAGCAAATTGCAAATCTTGTAAAAATCCATTATCATCAACATACGCCTTTGAATATTGTTTTTTTGCATAGAATTTATTATCCCACCCTAAATTCTTTAACATTAAATGTCTTCTATCCATTTTTAAAACTTTTAATTCTTCCCAAAACATTTGCATATGATGATGAAAAGATTCTTGGGCTTCTTCCTTAGTATTACCATATCCCGAAACATTAAGAGATGGGCTTATTGAAACCCAGAATTCTCCATCCTCTCCTGTAATAACATTTATCTTTACGGTAAAAGAATCCTTCGATATTTTTATTTCTTCAATATCATAGGGTTTGCCGGAAAAAATTGGTTTAATACTCATATAACAAATTTTAAAATGTAAATATACATAAATTCTAAATACATTATTCTTAACTAAATAGAGCCCATTAAATAACCTCAAACAACTTCCCCGGCAACGGTCTAATAACCCCTTTTAATTCCATATTCAACAACACGCCTGCTACTTTAAAAATGGGCAGGTTGCAATTAATGGCAATAATGTCCAATTGTTGTTTGTCGTTGTCCTTTAGGTAATTGTAAATTACTTTTTCGGTAGCATCCAATTCAACAAACAACTGTTTTTGGATGGCTGGTTTTTTTTCATCTTCCAGTTTCCAATTTAAAATATAAGGCACATCCAAAGGGGTAGTAAGCATGTGCGCTTTTTGGTGTTTTATTAAATTGTTGCAACCTGTACTTTGTGAATCGGTGGATCTTCCCGGAACTGCAAATACATCGCGGTTGTACGAATTGGCAATATCAGCAGTTACCAAGCTTCCACCCTTTTCGGCAGATTCTATAACAATGGTGGCTTCACTCAAACCGGCAATGATGCGGTTACGTTTTAAAAAATTGTTTTTATCAAAAGTATCACTACTCCAAAAATCGGTAAAAAAGCCACCGTTTTTCTCCACATCAACCATGTATTTTTTATGTACTGCTGGATATATTTGGTTTAGCCCATGCGCCAAACAACCTATAGTTTGCAACTGGTGTTTTAATGCAGCTTTATGTGCTGTAATATCGGTGCCATAAGCAAACCCTGAAATAATAATGGGATTATAAATCGCCAATTTTTCAACCAAATCTTCACAAAACGCAATACCACTCGTTGTAATTTTTCTCGAACCAACAATGCTAATAATATGCTGTTTTTCCAAATTGATTTTCCCAGACTGGAACAACAAAATAGGCCCGTCGATGCAATGCTTTAGTTTCTCAGGATAATCAGCTTCTTTAAAATATGAAACTCCAATATCGTTCTCTTTTATAAAAGTCATTTCTTTTTCGGCTTCCTTTATATGATGGGATTTGTTTAAATCGCCTAAAATAACACTTCCAATACCATCAATTTTTAGAAGATTTTGTTTCTTTTCCTTTAAAACGGCCTCGGCACTCCCGCAATGGTTAATAAGTCGTTTAGCAGTAATGTCACCAATATTTGGTACATGTTGCAGTGCTAAAGTGTAAAGCAAGTCGTTTTCGGTCATTCTATACAATTGATTTTGAAGCTGCAATAAAAGAATTTTTACTCAATAATTGAGATTTAAAATTTTAGTGATTCTTGCAAAACTAATAAGATGTTTTTTAATCTCGAACCTGTGCTTTTAGATTAGTATGGTATTGTTAATAAATACTTGTTTCTATATTTTATCTAAAAGCAAAAAATTTTAACTTTGTTTCTATGCAATTAGAAACCTATATAAGCGATTTACTCTATAGATATGAGTGTGTTACCATACCCGAATTTGGTGCATTTTTAACGCAACGCGCCTCTGCAACCATTGAAGATGCGACGAATACCTTTTATCCGCCAAAAAAAACGGTGTCGTTTAACGAGCAAATCCAAAAAAATGATGGTCTATTGGCGCATTATATAGCCGATGTAGAAAAAATTCCGTTTGAGCTTGCCAACGAGAAAATTGCAAAACGTGTAAATACATTAAAATCGTATTTAACACAAGGTGAAACCATTACTTTTAAAAATATAGGAGAGATTGTTTTTAACAAAGAAGGCAAGGTTTTGTTTGAACCTACGTATCAATTAAACTATTTAACTGATTCGTTTGGACTATCACAATTAGTGTCGCCAACTGTTACCCGCGAAGTTTATAAAAAAGAAGTGGAAGCTATTGAAAAAGTGATTCCGCTAACAATTACCCAAGAAAAGCGTAAATCCAGACCTTACTTTAAATATGCCGCGGTTGGTTTAATTGCGCTCACCTTGGGTGGTTTAGGAACTTCAAACTACTACATCAATGAAATTGAGCAACATAACCAACTGGCCCAAAAAGAAGCGACCCAACAATTGGAAGCCAAAATACAACAAGCTACTTTTAACTTAAATCCGCTTCCTGCCATTACCTTAAATGTTACCAAACAATCTGGAAATTACCATGTGGTTGCCGGTGCTTTTAGAGTTGAGGACAACTGCGAACTCATTATTAGCGAACTAAAAGCCCAAGGATTTAATGCCAGAAGTATTGGTGTAAATAAATATGGTTTGCACGAAGTAGTTTATGGTAGTTATGAAACAGGGGAAGAAGCCCTGAAAGTATTGCGCGATGTTAGAAAAAATAGCAACGAAGCTGCTTGGTTATTGGTTAAAGATCTGGATTTAGTTTCAGAATAATTCATCTTATTTCTTAAAAATCGTTTTACCTTTGCCACATAATTAAACCTATTGTGATGCAAGCTAAAACACCCGAACAATCCAAAACGATTCTTACCGATATGGTTTTACCCGGTGAAACCAACCCATTAAACAACCTTTTTGGTGGCGAATTATTGGCGCGTATGGATAGGGCTGCCAGTATTTCGGCACGACGCCATTGTAGGAATATTGTGGTAACAGCATCTGTAAACCATGTGGCTTTTAACAAGGCAGTACCTTTAGGAAGTGTGGTAACGGTGGAGGCTAAAGTGTCGCGCGCCTTTAAAACATCGATGGAAGTATTTATTGATGTTTGGATTGAAGACAGAAAATCTGGCGAACGCACAAAAGCCAATGAAGGCATATATACCTTTGTGGCCGTAGATGATACTGGAAAGCCCATTTTAGTGCCAGAAGTACTACCTGAAACCGAATTGGAAAAACAACGTTTTGATGCTGCTTTACGCCGTAAACAATTGAGTTTATTATTGTCCGGAAAAATGAAACCCTGTGATGCTACTGAACTAAAAGCATTATTTGAGTAGTGTTTTTGCGTTAGGGATAGCAGTGGAAATCCTTTTTAAAACATGGACAAAACAAATTTTGGAAGGCACTGAAAATTGGCAGATAGCCACGTCCTTTGTTCTTGCTATGACGTTTTAAAAAGATTGTAACGAATAGCCCGACCCTTGTGGTAACGCCCAAAAGAATTTAATAAAAAAAGCGGAAATAACATTTAGTTTTCCCGCTTTGTAATTTATATAAGTGTGTTTTTTATAAATCGAAAGAGACACCAAGATTAACGGTAAATTGGTTGAATAATTTTTCGCCGGCATCTAAAACATCGGTATTGTATTTTGCAAGAGGCACATTAAATTCGGTATATACACCAAAGCCTTCAGAGAAAAAATAACGCATTCCTAAATGGCCACCAAAGTTTTTAAGGCTTAAGCTTAACCCTGGATATACATCAAAATTATCGTCAACATTAATAACGTTGCCTAAATTGGCGCTAAAGCGTGCTTTAACATCAAAACGGTCGTTAACATCTACCACACTTTCAATATCCTTGTTAAGACCTAAAGCGTAAGACGATGATATACCTATAGACATGTTTTGGCCAATACCAAAATCGTAAGACACATTAATTCCCGTAGCATTGTTTTGTAAACTGGTACCTACCTGAAATTTGTTGTCGCCATTGCCTTTAAAAGCCTGCGCGTTTAATAACGATGCGCTTAGAACGGTTACTAATAAAATGAATTTTTGCATGATTTGAGTTTAAATTTTATATAGGCAAAGATATTATAAGTTTTGTAATAAACAGCCTTTTATAAGTGCTTGTGCGCTTTTATAATAGCTTGTTCGTTTTTCCAGTCAATCCATTTTTGCCCTTTTAGGCTTCGCATGGCAGTATCAAAATTCCGCATGATGAATAAATTGTACACCGCTTTACTGAAATTTTTAGGGTTTCTGGCAATGGCGCGCAAACTCATGGAAAAACCGGGTGTTACATAACGCATATAGTGCCAATAGCCTTCGGGCATATACAAAACCTCGCCGTGGTTAAGTTCGGTTTTATAACCCCGTGCTTTTTTGAGCATGGGCCAATGCTCTAAATTGGGGTTTGCAAAATCGATGTCTTCCCGTGTTATTAATGAATGGGGCACCTTGTACAGGTAATCGTTTTGTTTTTGGTCGAACAGAATGATTTCTTTTTTTCCTTCAAAATGAAAATGGAAAATATTTGCCAAATCAATATCGTAATGCATAAAAGTGTATGAGTCTTTACCACCAAAAAACAGCATGGGAATCCCTTTCATGAGGCGCAAACCAAAATCGGGAAAAGAAAAATCGTTTTGCAATTGCGGAATTTCCTTAATGGCATTCCATAAAAAAATACGGTATTTTGTAGGTTCGCGCTTTAGCAAATCGATATAATCACCCAGTTTCATTTTTGCATGGGGTTCGTTAAAACCATCTTTATAATCTACCGGTCGGTCGTCGTAAAGCGGAATGGTTATATCGCCACCCAAAGCTTTCATATAGTCTAAGTTCCACTTGGTGTAAGCGGGCCAATCTTCAATAAAGCGTTCAATAACCACGGGTCTTTGTGGTTTAAAATACTGCTTTAAAAAATCCTCTTTCGTAATGGTCTTTACACGAGGAATATCCTGCAAGTTTAGTTTCAACGCTTAAAAGTTTAGATTATCAAAGTTAAGAAAACGTTAGCTTATTTTTACATGGCACCTTAAATACACTTTAGATAAAATTATAGCGCAGCCCGAAAAGCATGTTGCCTTTTGGCATGGGCACTAAATTGGTTTCGGAATATTCAGTATTAAAAATATTGCTTGCGGTAGCAGTAATTTCAAACTGTTTTAAGCTTAATACAATAGATGCATCCCAAACATTATAGCTGTCGCCTGAGGTTCTTTCGGCATATTTATACACAATATTCTGACTCAAGTTTTTAACCAATTGGGTGCTAAAACGACTTGTGAATTGGTGTTTTAATGAGTTGATGGCGTAACGCGAAAAGTTTACGTTGAGAGTTTTAACATCGTCTTCCAGAAAATTATAGCCCAATGAAATACTTTGGTTGAAGTCGGTTATTTTAAAGTTGTAAACCGTATTCAATTCAACTCCTTTTGTGTTTAAATTTCTAATATTGGTAGCCTCCCATTTATCGGGCGCATTGTCTTTTACATAATCTATCAATTTACTGGCATCCCGATTAAAAAGCGCCATGGAAGCAGTAAATGCAGGGGTAAAATATTTGATGCCTAATTCTTCTGACACTGCTTCTTCGGGATTTAAATTAGCATTTCCATTGGTGGTAGGGTCGTTATAATACAAATCGGTGTATGTTGGTATTCTGTAGGTATAACCCATATTTCCGTAAACTTTTAAGTTATCCATTATTCTATAGCCTATATCAATTCCTGGAAAGGCATGAAATTTAAAATCAGAAAAATAGGTTACCGCAACTCCAGGTGTAATGTCCAACAAGTTATCGGCCAACTTAAATTGATGTTCTAAAAACATAGTCGTCATAAAACGATTTCTGTCACCTAAATTATTACTTCTTAGGTATATTTTAGACATGTCAATACCAAAGCCAGTAATTCCAGCACTAGAGGTATATGAGGCATTTACCTCGGCACCAATTTTATCGGTAATATGAAGGTTTCTGTAAATTGAAGGATCTTGTCGAACAAACACATATTCGTCTTGATTGCGTTTCCAGTAACCCCGAGGTTTTACATCCCATTTTTCCGAAGTAAACTCCGTTGAAAATCCCACTAAGCTATTTTGGGTTTCTTCGTATTGATTAATGGCGGTAGGACTTGCATAAAACCCATTCGCACCAAATTTCCGTTCAGAGAAATTGGTAATCATTTCAATGGCTCTGGCGTTTTTGTTCAAAATACTTTTAATAAAGTAATTGGTGTTATCGTAATCGGTGTTATAACGATACCCGTCCGATGTTAAACGACTTACATGAACAATATGAGACGAATTTTCAAGATTGGAAGCCACCGTTACCGCTGTGTTTAACTGATTGTAAGAACCCGTTTCAACATTAGCAGAAATGGTATTTTTTACAGCTTTTTTGGTGACAATATTAATGGCACCGGTAAATGCGTTTTGCCCAAAAACCCGAGCCGCAGGTCCTTTTATAATTTCTACACGTTCAATAACATCCACAGGCAACGCAGCGTTCATGGTGTGGTGGCCCGTTTGTGCATCGTCCATTTTTATGCCATCAATAAGCAATAAAGTTTGGTCGAAACTCCCACCACGAATATATAGATCGGCTTGCATCCCCGAGGTGCCTCGGCGCCTGATATCAATACCTGCCTCTTGTTGTAATAAATCGGCTAGATTGGTCGCTGCACTTTTTTTAATAATGTCGGAGGTAATCACAGAAATAGTTCTGGAATTTTTTTCAAATGGCAAATGGATTCTGGTAGAAGTGATTACAATTTCGTCTATTTTTTGAACCTTTAAGGAATCTTGGGAGTATATAAAATTTGCAACAAAAAGTGAAGCAAAAATCAGGAATTTGCTTTTAAGCATACAGTGGTTATTTAAGCTTGCAAAGGTAGCGAAATACGACTAAAGGCGATACTAAAAACAATGATTTTTAGGAGTGGTAACCTGTAAAAAAACAGATGGGTTTTAATGTGTTTGGGCGTTACCCTTCGGGTCGGGTTTTTTGTTACAAGTCCTCGCTCTCCCGATAACTCCCGATAGCTATCGGGACGGGATCGCTGTGGGCTTTCCACTGCAACCCCTAACGCGAACTAGCACGCATAGACCATTTACTTTAACGCTTTTGCTTTTTCTTTAGCAGCTTCATTACGCGCAATAATATGCTCTGGACGGGTCCATTTTGGTTTTTCTCCTAAAGACTGGAATTGGGATTCTGAAGCTTCAACCGTTTGGGGTTGCACTTTTTTAGTAAAGGGCTTTTGCGGATTTAAACCAAGTAACTCAAACATTTTCATGTCTTCGTTTACATCTGGGTTTGGAGTGGTCAATAATTTATCGCCCGCAAAAATAGAGTTGGCACCGGCAAAAAAGCACATTGCTTGTCCTTCTTGACTCATTTGCGTGCGTCCCGCACTTAAACGCACTTGGGTTTCTGGCATAACAATACGGGTGGTTGCTACCATTCTGACCATTTCCCAAATAGAAACGGGTTTTTGGTCTTCAAGCGGTGTGCCTTTAACGGCCACCAAAGCATTAATGGGTGTGGATTCTGGTTGCGGATTTAAAGTTGAAAGTGCCACAAGCATGCCCGCCCTATCTTCAATTTTTTCACCCATACCAATAATACCGCCACTACAAACGGTTACATTGGTTTTACGAACGTTATCAATGGTTTGCAAACGGTCTTCAAAACCACGGGTAGAAATAACTTCCTTATAATACGCTTCGGAGGAATCTAAGTTATGATTGTACGCGTATAGACCAGCTTCGGCCAAACGTTGTGCTTGGTTTTCGGTAATCATACCCAAGGTGCAACACACTTCCATATCCAGTTTGTTAATGGTTCGCACCATTTCTAAAACCTCGTCAAATTCTTCGCCATCTTTCACATTTCGCCATGCAGCGCCCATACAAACACGGGAACTCCCGACAGCCTTAGCTGTTAACGCTTGTGCCTTTACTTGCTGTACGCTCATTAAATCGTTCCCCTCAATATTGGTGTGGTAACGCGCAGCTTGTGGACAATAGCCACAATCTTCCGAACAACCGCCTGTTTTAATAGAAACCAAGGTACTTACCTGAACCACATTGGGATCGTGGTTTAAACGATGAACAGTAGCGGCTTCGTAAAGCAACTCCATCAATGGTTTGTTGTATATCTCTAAAATGTCTTCTTTGGTCCAGTTGTGTCTTGTATCGCTCATAGTTGAAGATTGATTTCAGCAAAAATAGTTATAATGACTAACAAACTTAAGTACATGACAAAAATTTATTAACATCAAATTATTAAAAAAATCTCCTTAAATAATTCCTCCCCTTTTTTCAAGGGGAGGTGCCGATAGGCGGAGGGGTCAACTTTAATAGTTATTTTATGATGTAAGATTATTTTTGTCATGTACTAAACCAACAAACATAAAAATAAAGAACATTAATTTAACTTTAAAAGCCATTTGCGTTCCCTAGATATTTGAAGAACATTAAGTGTATCTGCTAAAAATAATACTCCGAACTTATCGGGGGGCTAAAAATATAATGGAAGCAGGCTTAAATGGGAAAAGGTGTTTTTTGGGCATCATTTTAAATGGGAAATAAACAGGGGCATCTACGAATAAGCATACCCTCCATAATTTCCACAATGGGTTAACGACATTTGGATGGGCAATTTTGAATTGTTATGGAATACTTGTGGCACACCGACCACATCCTTTTTAATATTCAAATCCTTAAAATTGAAGCCCATGTTTTTAGAAATGGTTTCAAGAAAACGATTTTTCAGTGATTCACTTTGTGTTAAATATGATGTGTTTTCAACTTTGAAAACACCACTTTTATAATCTTCTAAATGGTTTAGAGTAGCAACAGTATAAATATAATTTTTAGAAAGCGTGGAAGTAGCGGCATAGGTTTCATTTTCAATAGTTACATAACCTGTGGTTGAAGAAGACAAATGACAGACCAATCTTTTCGGATTAAAAAACCGTTTTCCAAACTGCTGCACATATATTTTATACGCCGCTTCTTTCATGCTCCACAACATCCATACTGTTTGATGTTGGTTTTTGGAAACAGAAATAATATGTTGTTCCTTTTCAGTAAATACTTTATCTAAAAAACGAGGTCGTTCCCAGTTGGATTGAAAAGTAATCGCATGTAAATCGACCATATCGTTTCCAATCATTTGGCTTCTAATTTGGCATTTACAATATCCATCGCTGCTTTTACTGAGAGCATTTTTTCCATTTCATCATTTTCAATTCTAATATCAAAAACCTCTTCAACATCTAAAATAACATCTACCAAATTAGCCGAATTAATTTTTAAATCTTTTACAAAATCCGTTTCTTCCGTTAAATTCTTGAACGCTTCTTCATCTTGAATATAAGGTTGAACAATTGTTTTTAGTTTGGTAATTAATTGAACTTTTTCCATAATAATTTTACTATTTATTTTTAGACCTCACAGGTTTTGAAAACCTGTGAGGTCTGTAATTTAATACTTCTTAAAGATAACGCAACCATTAACATCGCCAAAGCCAAAACTGGCTTTGGCGGCGATATTAAGTTCTTTTTTTAAAAGTTTTTTGGGTATTTTATCGTCGTCAATTAAATCGAGGATTTCTGGGTGCACATCATCACAATTAATATTCGGGAAAATGAATTGTTCCTTTAATTGCAATACAGTCGCCACACTTTCAATACTTCCGGCAGCAGCCAAACAATGTCCCAACATCGATTTCAACGAATTGATATATGGGAAATCAGTCCCTTTTCTGTTTAAGGCTTTTGTCCAATTTTCAATTTCCAAACTATCTTTTGAAGTAGCTGTTAAATGCCCGTTAATAACATTAATCTCTTCCGCAGAAACACCGGAATTCTTTAAAGCATCCGTTATACAACGTTGCACTGCTTCAGGGTTTGGCGCCGTCATGGAACCTTCTTTTCGTTGACCGCCAGAATTGATGGCACCTCCCAAAACCTCAGCATAAATGGTGGCGTTCCGTTCCAAAGCACTTTCCAAAGATTCTAAAACCAGGGCACCTGCACCACTTCCGGGAACAAATCCGCTGGCGGAAGCACTCATGGGCCGGGAGCCTTGTTTGGGTGTGTCGTTATGTTTATAGGTCATCACACGCATGGCATCGAATCCGCCCCAAATATACGGGCCATCATCGCTACAACTGCCAACCAACATCCGCTTTGCTTTACCCGATTGAATACGGTCGAAACCCATAATAATGGCCTCCGTTCCCGTGGTGCATGCCGACGAATTGGTGGTTACTTGATTGCCCAATCCCAACATGCCGCCCAAAAAGGCGCTAATGCCGCTTGCCATGGTTTGCACCACGACAGTGCTACCCAAGCGTTTGACTTCTTTATTATCCAATTTGTAAATGGCTTCCCTAAACTTTTCCACACCAGAAGTTCCGGTTCCAAAAATAGTTCCGCTGTTATAGTCCAATTCGCTGTCCGGAGCCACTATAAATCCAGCATCTTTCCAAGCATCAATCCCTGCAATACAACCATATAAAATACCCGAACTGTTAAAACCGCGTAGTTGTAAAGGCGTAAAATAGTCCAGCTTTTTTTCTTCGGAAATATTGGGAATCCCACCAATGCAGCATGAAAAATCCAGATCCTTTAAGTTTTGGTGAAAGGTGATACCCGATGTGCCTGTTTTAATCGCGCTCGTAAATTCGCTTAAACCCACGCCATTTGGTGCAACGACTCCTAAACCTGTAATTACGACTCTTTGCTTATTCATTTTTCTATTTCCGCAAAAGCGGAAATCTTATTAATTGAACCCTAAATTTATACTTTTTAATGCCCATTAAAAGGTTCTGTTCTTAATAGATATTTATATTTTACCGGTTGATGAGATTCCTGCCTACGCTGGAATATGTAACATTCCCGAAATCAATCCTCTACAAACCAACTCATTTTTCCCATTAAACATACTGACCTTACACTTCAATTTATTAAACCGAAAGACTTCTTTTTTTGAAACCACCGTTACTTTTTCATTAGGAAACACCGGTAAAAAAAAATCCACCTGACTGGAAGTTAAAGCGATTTGCGGTTTATTTTCTTCTGAAATTTTATCTTTCATTAAATAAATACCTAAACAAACCACGCCTATTTGCGCCATACATTCGGTTAGAATAACACCTGGCGTTACGGGATTGTTTTTAAAATGACCTTTATAAAAATAGGCGTCTTTTTTGAAAGCGTAATGGCCTGTTATGCTTTCATTTGAAATCATAGTGAGTTTGTCAACAAACAAAAAGGGATGTTGATAAGGCAATAATTCTATGATTTGTTTTGAGGTCATTTAAAGCTTTTGACTGTGTTGGGAACTTATATAAGGTTTATAAATAAACTTGTTTTATTTATTTGTTATTCACTGTTATTAATTTATAAATGGTCTTGTTTTTTTCTCCAGTTTTCTGAAATAGATTTAATTCGGCTCCTTTTTTTAGATCTCTACTGGCAGTTGCAGAAGAAATATCTTTAAAAATCGCCATATAATCTTTTCTACTAAATTGACTTTTATTTAGTGAAACAAAATATTCAAGCCTGTTCTGTTCCGTAAATGTTCTATCATTATAATTTAAAAGTTCGCTTATTGAAATGTCAATAACGGTTAACATATATTCAATAAACTTTGTAGATTGTCCAAATTTATCGCTATCTGCTAATGCCTTATAATATTTTTGTTGATCGTTGCTAATGAGAGTCTCAAAAGGCAAAAATTCAAAGATTGGATTTTTTTCCATAAGAATTAAGGTTTGCCATAGTCTTCCCATTCTCCCATTTCCATCTAAAAATGGATGAATAAATTCCATTTCGTAATGAAACACGCAACCTTTTATGAGCTCAATGTCGTCTCCGTTTTTCAAGTATTCGAACAGGTCTTTCATTAAAAACGGTACATTTTCATAAGGTGGTGCCACATGTTGCACTTTTGAACCTTTTACTATGCCGACGCCTTGGTTTCTATATTTTCCTGGATTATCAATTAAGTTTTCCATCAAAACCCGATGCGCTTTAAAAAATGTGGCTTCATCGCTAGGTTTATACTTTTCTAAGTTCTCATAAACCTGAATAGCGTTTAAAACTTCAATAACATCTTTTTTGGGCCCAACGATTCTTTTATTTTCTAAAAGCGCCGTAATCTGTTCTTCCGTTAAGGTGTTTCCTTCTATTTTTAATGAGGAATAAATTGTTTTAATCCTATTTTGTTTTCTTAATTTTGGTGAAGGTCTATTTAAAAAGCTGGCATTTACAGCACCTATTTTTTCCGAAACAGATGTTATTAACCTTAACATCTCTGATGTTATTTCGTAAGGAGGTTTCATAATAATACTATCATTTGATACTATCAAAGATACAATCATTTTATGATTCTAAATTCTTTTTCACGAAATATGCTCCCCACCATCAACCTTTATAATGGTTCCATTAATCCAACCCGCTTCATCCTTACTTAATAAATACACCACATTTGCCACATCGTCTGGGGTTGTCAATCGCTTAAATGGGTTTCGTAACAGGGTATGTGCTTTCATCTTTTCGTTTCCTGAAATCAGCCTTAAAGATGTCGTATCGGTAACGCCTGCTTGAATGCAATTGGCCCTGATACCATGGGGCGCAAATTCCAAAGCAATGCTTCTGGTAATGGCTTCCAAGGTTACTTTTGCTGCCGAAACCGCTGCGTAATGTTTCCATGCTTTGGTATTGCCTTCGCTTGTAAAACTGATGATTCTCGCATCTTCGGCAAATAATTTTGCCTCAAAAATAGCTTGTGTCCAATCGTGTAAACTAATCGCCATGGCGTTGATGGTCAAAATAAAATCATCATTTTTTAAAGTTGGGATTCCATCACTTACCATAGGTTTTAAATTGCCTTTTGCAATACTGTGTACCAACGTTTTAATTTTTCCCTCTTTTCCTAAAAGTTGTTGTAATTCTGAAATGATTTCGTTCCGTTTTTCAGCATTTATGGCATCCACATTAAAGGCCAAAAACTGAATGCCCTCGGCTTTTATTTTATTGAATTCAAATGTGATTTCAGCTTCTTGAAATCTTGAATTTCGATGAACCACACAAACATTCATACCGTGTTTCGCCAGCTTTTTTGCTGTTGCCAAACCCAGTCCACTAGAGCCACCCAAAACAAGTGCCCAATAATTTTTATTTTGAAATTCTTTTGTCATCAATTATTTTTTCATTTCCGCGAAGGCGGAAATCTTTTACCATTCCAACAAAATACGTTGTGCCGAAAACCCAGGACCAAAACTAAGCATCAAACCTTTGTCGCCTTTTGGCAGTTTTTTATCCATAAATCGTTCTAGAACATAGAGCACCGTGGCGCTACTCATATTGCCGTACAATTTAAGAACATCTTTGGTATCGTCAATATTTTTTCCGAGGGAACCGAACAATTCTTCTACGGTTTGAACTATTTTTTTTCCGCCAGGGTGAAAAATAAGATGGTCAATAGCTTCGATAGTCAACCCATTCCGTTCTAAAAAAGGATGCACAATGGCTGGAAAATGGTCTGAAATGGTTTGTGGCACCGATATATCCAGAATCATTTGCAAACCCGAGTTGACCAATTTAAACCCCATCATCTGTTCGGCATCATAGAAATGGTACATGGCTTCATCTTTTATCTCCGGACCTTCTTCATTTTCATAAGAAGATAAAATAACGCTCGCAGCGCCATCTCCAAAAATAGCAGCACTCACAATGTTTACCATGGAAAAATCGTCTAACTGAAACGTGGCGGTAGGCGATTCCACCGCAATAACAACTGCGCGTTTGTTGGGATTCGCTTTTAAAAAATTCTTCGCATAAATAATGCCCGAAACACCTGCGGCACAACCCATTTCGGTAACGGGTAAGCGCACAATGTCCTGTTTCATTTTTAGACGATTGATGAGGTAAGCATCCAACGACGGAATCATAATCCCCGTGCAGCTTACCGTAATAATATAGTCAATATCTTGGGGTTGAAGGTTTGCTTTTTCAAGGGATTTTACAAGCGCGCTCTCAGCGAGTTTAATGATTTCCCTAATATAAATATCGTTTTTTTCTTCAAAAGACGTGTTTAGAAAAACGTCTTTGGCATCCATGATCGAGTAACGCCTATCGACGCCTGCGTTCTCAAAAATTTTAAGGACTTTCCGTTTAAAACGATCTTCCTTACCCGATAACCAAACTTCCAAATAGGGCAAAATATCGGCGGTAGACCGTGTATATTGAGGAAGTTGTTTTGCGACTGCTGTTATTTTAACGCTCATTAATTTTGAATTATCCATTGATAGCGAAATGCCCATTTCCACTTAGTTTGAGGCGATATTTGTAATTTTTCTGAAAAGCGTTCCAACTCGTTACGTTTAAATCCACGTAAAATGGAAGTCAGTCCATCTTCAATAATCATATTGTTTTTTATGGTTAGGCAGATTGATTTAAATAGGTAATATGCTAGAGGATGCCGGTGCAAATCGTTTACCACAATGCCCAACTTTGCTTTCTTTTTTGCTATTGATAAAATATCGATAATTTGGTCTTCCTTAAAATGGTGTAAGAACAAGGTTGACAACACCACATCATAGTGCAAGGATTCAAATGCTTCTGAAAAAATATCACAATCCATAAAGCTAATTTCAGGATAATTTTTAGATAACTGTCTGGCATAAACCATGGCGTTTTTGTTGGCATCAATCCCAATAAGCCTAAAGGTATAGCCTTCATTTTTCCCAAATTCAGCAACTTTACGCAAAATATCACCGCCGCCGCAACCCAAATCTATAATAGTTAGCGGTTCTTTTTTTGGATGGTTTTTTAATACTTTTTTCAAACCGCCAAGCGTTACCTTATTGCCTCCAAGCCATTTGTTTATATTTGCCAACGTGTCTAAAGTATCATGCAAAATAGCACCGTTAATGGAAAAATCATCCATCAACTCCACAGCATCCGTGCGTTGTTTTGTGTTAATTAAAAAGCTCATTTAATGACCATGGGTTTTCCGTGGGTTTGTTTTATTATTTTTGGCAACAATGCTGGAAAACGATTTAAAACCGTTAACAATACTTCTGCCAATTGGTTTTTGCTGAATAGTTTTGCCACCACATGCCCAACCTTTAACCGTGTGCCAAAGGCATTGTTCCAAGATTTTTGATAGGCTTTTTCCAAAGTGTAACGTGACGGTATTTTTCCTTGAAGATACTCAATAATCAATTGCGAAGCCATTTGCGCACTTCTAATGGCCATACTCATGCCATTACCGCACAAAGGGTGAATCATGCCTGCTGTATCGCCACACATGATGATGTGATTTTCAATAGGCCTTTTATTTGAAAATGAAACTTGACTGATGGTCAATGGTTTTTCAAAAACGGGGGCGGCATTTTTAAAAATTGATTTCAAATACGTATTTTTAAAAACCACTTGTTCTTGAAAGGCATCAATATCCTTGTACGCTTTAAAAGCTTCAAAATCTGTGATATAGCACAAATTAATGGTGTCGTTTTCAACCTTTGAAACCCCACAATAACCCCCTTTAAAATTATGGAGTGCCACCAAATCGTTTGGAAAATCGCCCTTCACATGTGTTTTGACTGCTAAAAATGGTGACTTTTCTTTAATGAATTTCCGCTGTAAAGAAACATCGAGCGCAGAACGTTTGCCGTAAGCACCAATAACTATTTTTGATTTAAAGGTGTTATTATTTTTTGTGGCAACTGAAAATCCATCATTTAAAAACTGAACATCCATAACAGAATCCTTAACTGTTTTGACGTGGCAGCTTCTTACTTTTTCATACAATGCATTGTCTAAAGTATAACGACTGATGCCAAAACCACCCAAGCTTAAATCGCTCTTCAACAGTTTATTTTTTGGCGTGGATAATTCGAACTTATTGATTTTTTGAGCACCTAATTGGAATACATCGATTCCCAAAAACTCCAAATAGGGCAATACCTCATTGGAAATATATTCGCCGCAGACCTTGTGTTTTGGATAACTGTTTTTCTCTATAAGTAATACTTTGAAGCCATATTTTGATAGATGGATAGCACTGGATAAGCCCGCTAAACCACCGCCAATAATAATAACATCAAACATTTGAGGAATTTGATTCACGCAGTTCTTTTTCTAAAAACAATTTTTTATTAAATATAAGCGTATTTTATATAAGAACTCATCTTGACTTTTTCTATTTCCTAAAAAATGGCTGAAATTCGCCCATATTTCGTCTATTTTCTTATCCGTAGCGATGCTATGCCTCTCAAAAATGGTCTTACCTGAACAGATTTCAACTCATTTTCGGTCAAAAACAAAAAGTCAGGATGAGTTCTAAGATTGAAATTATATAATAGCTGTAATGGTAATTTTTATGTCTCTAAAAATAACGGCATCACCAACATGTTTTCCTAATAATAAACTTCCTATGGGTGTATAGGGCGAAATGGCATAAAATGTTTGCTTGTTGATACTAAATTCCCCGGCACTAATGGCTATAAAATAATGTGCTTGAGTTGTGAAAACCAAACTGCCTAATCCAACCGTTTTTAACTGCTTGGTAATATCGATTTTTGAAAAGGTTTCTTTTACTTTTTGGATTTCGGCTAGTTGATTCCCTGCTTTTTCGCGTTCCAATTGCAGCATGGCACGACCTGTTTCGTGTTTATCGCCTGCACTACTTTTGGTTTCAGATGTTAAGGATTCTTGTATTTCCTTGATGGTATTTAGAATGGTTTCATGTCTGTTTTCAATAAATTTTGAGCACGCACTGTAAAGCTGTTGCTTAGTTTGTGGATTTTTTTCGATTCTTTTTGTCATCCTTAATAGTTTCCTTTTTATAAATTAAAGGCCCAAAATAACCCATTTGGCGCACAATCCAATTTTTGCGTTTTTGAATGTAATTGGTAGCTGGATTGGCTCTGTATCGTAACGGATTTGGAAGAATGGCGGCAATGGCAGCCGCTTCTTCTTGGCGCAAATTGGCTGCGGGTCTTTTAAACCAATATTGCGCAGCGGCCTCAGCGCCATAAATACCCTTGCCCATTTCAATACTGTTTAAATACACTTCCATAATCCGTTCTTTGGACCAAATCAATTCAATTAAAAACGTAAAATATGCTTCCAAACCTTTGCGCAACCAACTGCGCTGTGGCCATAAAAAAACGTTTTTAGCCGTTTGTTGGCTAATGGTACTGGCACCTCTGGTACGCCTCCCTTTTTTATTGTATTCCAGAGCCTTTTCAATGGCTTCCATATCAAAACCATGGTGGTTTAAAAAATCTTGGTCCTCACTACTGATAACTGCGAGTTGGAGGTTTTTGGAAATGTTGTCAATAGATTCCCAATCGTGTTTCCACACTATGTCTTCGCCATTTATTTTTTGCTGCACAGTCCGTATTACCATCAATGGGGTTATGGGAACGGGCACCCACTTGAATACAATGACCAACCCAATGGAGATGGCAAAAAACCAAAGGAGCATTTTAAATAAAAACCTAAATATTTTTTTAATCATCTTATTTTGTTAATTGGGTATTACTATTTTTTGGTTCATTTTAAGAGGTCTTCGACAAGCTACCTTTGACAAGTGTTTTATATATTTGATTTTCAAATATTTAAATATCACTCAAATTTTAAAAACACCCCTAAAGTCTCCTCTAGGGGACAATCCATATCTTCAAATTTTCAGTTTCAAATTCAATTTAATTGTCAACAATATCGCTTGATAATTTTTTTTATCTGTTGTCTCAGACTGACGTTTAGGTTCTAATTTAATTATAGGCTTAAAAAGTTTTTCAAATTTAAATCACACTTAAAGAGATAATTGTGCCAATTCCTTCCCTATTAAACTTCCAATGGCTATTCCCATACCGCCAAGTTTTACCCCGCAATATACATGATTGCCCAATGGTTTTACTATCGTATTTTTTTGTCCCGATAGCAACTGGGAGCCAACGCCCATAATACCGCTCCACCTCTGTTCTATTTCAAATGGAGTTTCCGGCAAAATTACCCTTTTTAAAATACTTTCTAATTTATTCTGGATTAATTCGGTTTGGGCAAACGCGGTTGTTTCCTCACCTTTAAAATCTAAATGTCTTCCGCCACCAAACAAAATACGATGGTCGATGTTTCTAAAATAATAAAATCCTTTATCTAAATGAAACGTGCCTTTTATATGAAGATTTTTGATGGGTTTGGTAATAAGTACTTGGGCACGTGCTGGTTTTACGTCTTCTTTAATAAGTTGCGATGCAAACCCATTGGTAGCTATGAAAAGTTTAGAGGTTGAAAACTCTAAAGCATTTGTTTTGATTTTTACTGAATGGGCGTCTTCTGAAAAACTTTCAACAGTGATATTATTGAGAATTTTAATGCCTTTTGATTGTGTTTTTTGAAGTAAGGCTTCCATCATGTTGCCCGTATCCAATTGGCCTTCAAACGGATTGAAAATATATTTTTCTTTTATGTTTTTAAAATGAAAACTATTCGGTTTGATACTGAAAACATCCTTTTTGAAAATGGGTTGAAGCAAATTGTTTACATGTTCTCTTTTGGAAAGGCAGGTTTCCAACAAGCCATCGTCTTTTAAAAACAATTCATAACCACCGTAGTTTTGGTAATTTATAGCTTGATCTCCTAAGGATTGTCTTAATAGTTGCAGCCCATCTACGCGCTTTTTTACAAGTTGAAACACCTCGTCTTCGGTATGCGTTTTTAAATCTTCAATAATTTCACTTAGACTGCCAAAACAAGCAAAACCTGCATTTTTTGTGCTGGCTCCTTGCGGTAACATGCCCTTTTCCAGTATTAATATTTTTGCTTTTGGAAATTGTTCCTTTAAATGCAAGGCACAATTTAAACCCACAATGCCACTACCAATTATAGTATAATCTATATTAGTGAACCATGATTTTATTTCCCAATAAGAGAGATTCATTTGTGGTTGTTAGTAGTTGTAAAAATAGTGATTTTGTACTTTGGTTGTTGTGTTAAAGGCTGTTGTGTTAAGGATTACTCATGCATATCATTTTGATAAATTTGAATTCGTGAATGCTGCGCATTTGAAGCGGCATCCTTTTTAAAATTTGATAGCAATAAAGATGGTTTGGCAAAAAATTTAACAGAATGCTTCGTCCTTCGTCCTACCATTGACAAGTATTTTATATATTTGATTTTCAAATATTTAAACAACACTCAAATTTTAAAAACACCCCTAAAGTCCCCTCTAGGGACAATCCATATTTTCAAATTTTCAATTTCAAATTCTATTGTCAACAATATCGCTTGATAATTTTTTGTCTGATGCCTCACAATGACGTTTTAAAAAGATATAGCGGATAGCCTGTCTTTTGCTTTTCCCAAAAAAAGCAAAAGGAACACCATAAAAAATCCCGACATTCATCGGGATTTAATTGGTTTTATTTATTCCTCAACTTGCTTTTCCATAACAAAATCTTCCATAAACTTAGTGGTGTAATTTCCAGCTAAATAATCTGGATGATCCATCAATTGTCTGTGGAACGGTATCGTGGTTTTTATACCTTCAATTACGAATTCGTCTAGGGCGCGTTTCATTTTACTGATGGCTTCATCTCTGGTTTGCGCCGTTGTTATCAACTTAGCAATCATGGAATCGTAATTTGGCGGAATGGTGTAACCTGCGTACACATGCGTATCCAACCGCACGCCATGCCCGCCCGGAGCATGCAATGTGGTGATGGTGCCCGGTGATGGTCGGAACCCATTAAATGGGTCTTCGGCATTGATTCGGCACTCGATGGAATGTAATTTTGGCAAATAGTTTTTACCTGAAATTGGCACGCCGGCAGCCACTAATATTTGCTCGCGGATCAGATCGAAATCGATTACTTGCTCTGTAATTGGGTGCTCTACCTGAATGCGTGTATTCATTTCCATAAAGTAGAAATTACGGTTTTTATCTACCAAAAACTCGATGGTTCCGGCACCCTCGTACTTTATATATTCCGCAGCTTTAACGGCCGCTTTTCCCATTTTATCGCGGAGTTCGTCCGTCATAAAAGGAGAAGGTGTTTCTTCGGTCAATTTTTGATGGCGCCGCTGAATGGAGCAATCCCGTTCTGATAAATGGCATGCTTTTCCTGTAGAATCGCCCACAATTTGAATTTCGATATGTCTAGGTTCTTCAATAAGTTTTTCCATGTACATATCGTCGTTTCCAAACGCAGCTAAACTTTCTTGACGAGCAGAATCCCAAGCATCTCGAAGGTTTTCTGGTTTAAAAACACCGCGCATCCCTTTTCCTCCGCCTCCAGCAGAGGCTTTAAGCATGACCGGATAACCGGTTTCCTTGGCGATCTTCTCGCATGCTTCAAAGGTTTCAATAACGCCTTCACTTCCCGGAACACAAGGTACTCCAGCGGCTTTCATGGTGGCTTTAGCGTTGGCTTTATCGCCCATGCTATCGATCATTTCTGGGGAAGCCCCAATAAATTTTATTCCATGCTCTTCACAAATTTTTGAAAATTTAGCATTTTCAGATAAAAAACCATAACCGGGATGAATAGCATCTGCATTGGTAATTTCGGCAGCCGCTATAATGTTAGACATTTTTAAATAGGAATCTTTACTTGGTGGTGGGCCAATGCAAACCGCTTCATCAGCAAACTTTACGTGTAAACTTTCGGCATCCACTGTTGAGTAAACCGCAACGGTTTTTATGCCCATCTCTTTGCAGGTTCTAATAACACGAAGTGCTATTTCTCCTCTATTGGCAATCAATATTTTTTTAAACATAATTTTTTGAGTTTATAAGTTCATGGTTTAGTTGTTTATAAGTTTCATTGCAATCGCATATAAACTTATAAACTTTAAACTTTAAACTTCAAATTACGATGGATCGACTAAAAATAAGGGTTGGTCGAATTCCACAGGTGAAGAATCGTCAACTAATATTTTAACTATTTTTCCTGAAATTTCAGATTCAATTTCGTTGAAAAGTTTCATGGCTTCTATAACACAAAGTACATCGCCTTCTGCAATGGTTTGTCCAACCTCAACAAACAAGGGTTTGTCCGGTGCTGGTTTTCTATAGAAAGTTCCGATGATGGGTGATTTAATAGTGATGTATTTTGAATTTTCCGCAGCCGCAGTTACCGCTGGTGTAGGCGTATCCGGGGCTGGTTTTGCATCGGCTACAGGTGCCGCCACTTGTTGTTGTGGCATTTGAGTAGCAACAGGTGCATAATGCACGGACGTTGCTTCTGGGTCTGATCCTGTTTTTATGGTGATTTTAATATCATCCATCTCTAATTTAACCTCACTTGCACCCGATTTGGCAACAAATTTGATTAAGTTTTGAATTTCTTTAATATCCATAATTTTACTAATTAGTTTTGGTTAATGTACTGAATTATATGCCCATTTTAAATAAATGGCTCCCCAATTAAATCCGCCTCCAAAAGCGGCAAAAATTAAATTATCTCCTTTTTTTAGTTTTGATTCGTAGTCGCTCAATAATAATGGTAAAGTAGCCGATGTGGTGTTGCCATACTTTTGAATGTTGACCATTACTTTATCTTCTTCCAGTTCAATGCGTTGTGCCGTAGCATCAATAATGCGCTTATTGGCTTGGTGAGGCACCAACCACGATATATCTTCTTTGGTTAAATTATTCCGTTCCAATATTTTAACTGTAGCATCGGCCATATTGAACACGGCGTTTTTAAATACTGTTTTTCCTTCCTGAAAAGCGTATTGTCCGCCTTTTTCCAAAGTTTCTGCTGTTAACGGGTATGAAGACCCTCCGTAAGTGGCTTGTAAAAATGCTCTTCCTGTACCATCGCTTCGAAGGTATTCATCTTGGAGCCCCAAACCTTCTTCGTTTGGTTCAAACAATGCCGCTCCAGCGCCATCTCCAAATATAATGCAAGTAGCCCTATCTTTATAATTAACGATTGAAGACATTTTATCAGCTCCAATCAATAGCACATTTTTATATTTTCCAGATTCTATATAACTGGCAGCTATGGACATTCCGAATAAAAAACTGGAACATGCCGCGTCCATATCAAACGAAAAAGCATTTATCGCACCAATTTCAGATGCTGTGTAAGCCGCTGTGGAAGCCGCTTTCATATCGGGTGTTGCCGTTGCAACAATAATAAGTTCTATGGTTTTAGGGTCAATTCCTTTTTTGTTGATAAGGTCTTGGGCGGCTTTTATGGCTAAGTAAGAAGTTCCTTTACCATCATCTTTAAGAATTCTACGTTCTTTTATTCCGGTTCTAGAGGTTATCCATTCGTCATTAGTATCAACCATGGTCTCAAGAATTTGATTGGTTAATACATATTCTGGCACGTAAGCACCAACAGCAGTGATTGCTGCAGAGATTTTTCTCATAACTTTATGGTTAAATTGGCCAAAAAATCGTTAAAATTGAACAAAAACAGTCCAAATTTTGCGAAAACTACTAAAATTCGACGAAACATTGTGCAAATTACGTCATTTTGTCCTTTAGAAAAAGTATTTCATAAAAAAACGCCCATAAATGAGCGTTTTTTATATGTATGCATAAAATTTATGCTACGTTTTCCACAGCCTCTGAGTTGTCAATCAACACTTGGCCTCTGTAATATAATTTTCCCTCGTGCCAGTGCGCTCTGTGGTATAAATGTGCTTCACCGGTTGTTGGGCAAGTAGCAATCTGTGGCACAGTTGCTTTGTAATGTGTTCTTCTTTTATCTCTTCTTGTTTTGGAGATTTTTCTCTTAGGATGTGCCATTTTTTATATTTATTTATCCGTTAATAGTTTTTTTAATGTATTCCAACGAGGATCTGTTTCCTCTTCTTTTTCTTTTTCTTCTTTAAGCTTGGGGCTTAACTCTTCTAATTTATCAAGTATGTCGGAATCTAATGTTCCGTCTTCAACTCCTGGATGAACGCGCTTAATGGGCACTGCTAAAACAATTAACTCATAAATATATTGTTGGACGTTGATTTCGTAAGTGCCATGTGGCACTATAAGAATATCGGTGTCTTCATCATTATATCCATCGCCAAACTTTACGACCAAATCAAACTCATTATCAATGGTTTGATTGTATGGTTCGTTTGTTACGTCGCAATTCACATTAACAAATCCTGAAATTTTAAAGTTCAACTCCAGTAATGTTGTTTTTTTCTCAAACACAAGATGGACATCAACATGAACGTTGTTAAACTCGTCATACTCAAAATAATCAAAGAACGCTTGCTCTATTTTATACTCAAAATGATGTTTCCCAACCTTTAATCCTACAAATGGAATCGTAAACTCTTTTAACGGCTTCATGTGTTTATTTTATTGTTTTTTAATGGGCACATGCAGTTCGCTATTATTCAATTCGTTGTGAAATAAAATTTTGAACTGCTCGTTTCATTATCACATCTATTTTGAGCCTGCAAATATATAAATTTTTATTTAAGCCATGGTACTTATAAACATTTTTTTGTTTACATCTTTTGACGCGACTTTTGCAAGGGATTTGAGGTAAGTTCCTCATATTCAAATCGGTTTTTAAATATTTGAATAGCAGCAAAAACGGCTTCTTTAAAAGAATTCGCATCGGCGACTCCTTTTCCAGCAATTTCGTAAGCTGTTCCGTGGTCGGGCGAGGTTCTAATTTTATTCAACCCTGCGGTAAAATTTACTCCTTGTCCAAAAGACAAGGTTTTAAAAGGTATCAGCCCTTGGTCGTGATAGGTCGCAATTACAGCATCAAAATTTTTGTAGTTGTTCGAACCAAAAAAGCTGTCGGCCGCATAAGGGCCGTAAACCAACTTGCCTTCTTCTTTAATTTTTTGAAGTGTTGGCCTTAAAATAGTATCATCTTCATTTCCAATAACGCCATTATCGCCTGTGTGCGGATTGATTCCCAACACCGCAATTTTGGGCCTTACAATTTTAAAATCCATTAAAAGCGACTTGTAAACGGCATTGATTTTTTTTACTATTAATGCTTCCGTAAGATTTTGAACGATGTCTTTTACCGGAACATGATCAGTCAATAATCCAACCCTTAACGAATCGGTGACCATAAACATAAGGCTTTCTCCCTCTAACTCTTGGGCCAAATAATCGGTATGCCCAGGGAATTTAAAATCATTGGACTGTATGTTGCTCTTATTTATGGGCGCAGTTACCAAAACATCTATGTCGCCTTCTTTTAGGGCTTTAGTTGCTGCTTGCAACGACTTAATGGCGTATTCGCCTATTTTAATATCTTCTTTACCAAATTCAATAGTAACCGCTTCGGTCCAGCAATTTAAAACGTTCACTTTGCCAAAAACCAATTGGTTGATACTGTTTATGCTATTGAAATTGATTTCAGAATTAAAATGCGTTTTAAAAAAATTCATTGATTTTGCCGAAGCAAAAATTATGGGCGTACAAAAATCCAGCATTCGTGCATCCTCAAATGTTTTTAAAACAATTTCTCCCCCAATGCCATTTAAGTCACCAATGGATATTCCAACTACTATATTTTCCGATTTCTTCATTGAGAATGACAACTTTTGTTTGTAATTTTGAACTTCTTTTTGAATTGCAAATTTAGTTAAATAAACACATAATAATATGTTTACTGGAATTATTGAAGATATTGGTGTGGTTTCAAATTTAAAACAGGAATTTGATAACCTCCATATCACCATAAAAAGCAGGATGGCGCCTGAATTAAAAATAGACCAAAGTGTGGCCCATAATGGGGTTTGCCTTACCGTGGTAGCCGTTAATAATGATGAATATAGTGTTACGGCGATAAAAGAAACCTTAAACAAAACCAATTTAGGGACTTTGAAAGTAAACGATCAAGTAAATTTAGAACGCGCCATGAAATTGGGCGATAGGCTGGACGGCCATATAGTGCAAGGCCATGTGGACCAAACCGCTGTGTGCTCTCATGTTGAAGAAGCCAATGGCAGTTGGGTGTTTACTTTTAATTACGATGCTGCGCTAAATAATATAACTATTGAGAAAGGCTCCATAACCATAAACGGCACCAGTTTAACCGTAATTAATTCCAGAAAAGACGGTTTTAGCGTTGCTATTATACCATACACCTATAGTCACACCAATTTTAACACCTTTAAAAAAGGAACGATTGTGAACTTAGAGTTTGATGTATTGGGGAAATATGTGGCTAAACTTTTTGAAATGGGTAAAATAAATTAGCTCTTTTTGTTACCAAAAAATAATTTTTTTGCACCATAAAACAACCCTAAACCCAATGCAAGCAGTACCCCTCCATCAATAGGAAGACCTGGTGGCGGTGCTCCAGGCGGCGGTGGCTCAGCTCCCCCCACTTGGGAGGTGCATACAAAACTTATTAATACAAATAAGATTGAGGCTAATATTCTTTTGTTTTGTATTGTCATTGGGTGCAAATGTATAAAAAAAAGCGAGGGAACAATAAAACCGTGTGCATTTCAGCAATAAAACATCTGTGAAACGATAAAAATCATAGATAAAATGCAGTATTCTTCGTTTTTCCTAATTATATAAAAACGCTTTATCTTAAAAAAAAGTGTCTTTACATCGATAAAAAATAATCCCTCAAATTTTTATCAACAAAGCAAATATATATAAAATGGAATGAAAAATAAATTTAAAGATTGACTTGGGGAACATTTAATCAGGGCAAACGCATTAAATATTGAGTATACTTTAATTTGCACTAAAAATTTACTCAACCAGTTGCCTTCCC
The DNA here is from genome assembly GCF_052728615.1 of Mariniflexile sp. Classification (NCBI taxonomy): domain Bacteria; kingdom Pseudomonadati; phylum Bacteroidota; class Flavobacteriia; order Flavobacteriales; family Flavobacteriaceae; genus Mariniflexile; species Mariniflexile sp. Next base: position 31,773 of record NZ_JBFVFE010000028.1, read on the forward strand.
AATTCAGCTAAAAAGGGAAAACCAATGGTTTCATACTCATATACATTATCATTAAAAATCTCATTTTTATTTACGTACATGGTGGCCGTTATCATGTATTCTTTATTGGTTTTTTCATTCACTATATAAGCGCAATCCGTTAAAAAACCATAGGCATCGCCTACCTTATTATATATTTTAATATGGCTTGGAATGGGTTTTTTCGAGTCGCCGAACACTAAAAATTTCACATAACTTTCATAATATTCGTCAGAGGCATAACCCGCTTCCTTGGGTAATATTTTCATGGTGTTTATCAAAAAGGCTCTGTCTTCAGGTGTCAGATGAAATTGCTTAGTATAAGGGAATAATTCCGGAAACATGAGTTGCTTCATTATTTGGTGCAATGATGTTATGGGCAAATAATTTTTTAGGGAAAAATCCATGGGATTATTAACCAAACCATCATTTTCCATATAGCCCTTTCCTTTAAGGCTGGTTTTTAAAAATAAAGGTTTGATAGGCTGGTTTTTAACAGAATCCGTTTTAAAAATGATATCATTTTTATTATAGAAAATCAATGGTTTTGTGACCAAGTTTCCAGAATTACTTACCGATAATCTGTGTGAAATCCGAGCATTTATATCTTTTTCTGCAAGCTTTTGGTTTATATAGTCTGTTCCTAAAAATTCGTACAAACGGTTATAGGCATCATTATCACTTACGGCAAATATTTTTTTAATCTCGTTGGAAAATGTTGTTTTAACACTATCGCCTTCTACATTAAAAACAGTATTTTTATCCAATTGTTCAATAGTATTTAATTTTTCCAATGCCAGAATCGCAATAGGAAGTTTCACCGTACTTGCCGGGTAAAAATAGTTGCCGTCATTTACTTGAAAGCTATAGTCCTTGAAGGTAACAGAATTACCATTTCTATCAATTTCGGTGAATAAAATTTGGACTTCGTGTTGTGCGAGGTTATCAATTACTGTTTTTATTTTTTTGTTTTTGGAAGATAAAGCAAGTTCTAAAGGGCGATTGGAGGTTGATGAGCAACCCATGATCAAGAAACATAAAATTAAAACGGATCGCATTTATTGTTTTTAGATTTAATAAAGTGAAGTTTAGTACATGACAAAAAATTATATTAACATTTATTAAACTCTATTAAGCCTACTGAAATCAAGACCTGTCAGGTTTTTAAAACCTGACAGGTCTGAAACGCCAAATATTATAGAGCTATTGACAATCAGTCATTTAAAATGTATGTTTCAATTTTTGTCATGTACTTATAAAGTGAAGTTAATATTAAGCTTTTTTTTATAAAAAATAAACTTAAAAAGTTATTACTTTGAAAGTAGAATGCTCACGGCATTTCCGCCAAAACCAACAGCATTTACCATAATCGTTTTAATTTTTTCAGGAATATTTTTGTTTTCTAAAAAGGGGACACTAATAAATTCTTGCTGTTGGAGCATGAGTATGGCCATTTCTATGCTCAACATGCCCGAAGCACCAAAACTGTGGCCTACTTTCCATTTATTGGTAGTGAGCGCAGGTATTTTGTTAAAGAATATTTTTTTTATGGCATTGAATTCAGACATATCGCCTTTTATGGTTCCCGGGGCATGCATCACTACTGCATCAACATCATCGGGATTTGTGTTTCCTAAAGCCATTTGCATCGATTTTTGAAAACATTTGGCATCAGCGGAAATGGAAATATTATGTTCCAGAATTTCAGTAGCATATCCAAATCCTTTGATCAGGGCCAAAGCGTTTTTTGTTTCGCCAACTTCCAAACACGCCATAGAGGCACCTTCGCCCAAAACCATGGTGTTTTGTTTTTTATCAAGGTCTAAGGCGCGACAAGGATATGTTGTTGCACTTCGACTGCGCTCGGTGTGACAGCCATCTTCTAATTTTACTTTTGCATACACTTTTAATGCGCGCATTTGCGCAATGGTAAAGGACGTTAAAGGCGCTTCACTGCCACCAACCAAAAATTTGTTGCACATGCCGGCGTTAATCCAAGCAATACCATTCAGCATAGCGTGTAACGCTGTGGAACAGGTTATGGAATGGCTGATTTCCGGCCCTTGGGTTTGCAAATCGTGTGCTACCCACGATGAAATATTACCTAACGTGGTAGTGGGCGAACTTAAGGTTTGCGCTTTGTTGTTCTTTAAAAAATCTTCATGATAGGTTTCAAAGAGTTGTGTGGCACCACGCGAAGATCCAATATTGATCCCGAAATTATCTGACCCTGTCCAACCGGCATGCTTTATGGCATTTCGCGAAGCATACATAGCATACAGAACGGTATCGTCTAGGGATTTATATTTTGAATCGGAATGGCGTAATGTTTCAATATCTTGTTTTGCTTCAAGAGGGATTTGGGCGACCAAAGCGGTTGTGTTTTGAAATGCTTTTTCTGTAATGCCATGTTGTTTGTTTTGATAACTTTTCCAAGCCTCATCCAAAGATTTTCCTAAGGGGGAAATGGAGGCAATGGCGGTTATTGAGATTGGTTTGTGCAAGATGTTTGGTTTGTAGCAAAAATACGTTTTCTTGTGTTTATTTTATACTGTGTTTCTGTTTTTTAGACCTCACAGTTTTTAAAACCTATGAGGTGGGGTATTAGGCGCATTAAATAATTTCTAAAACATCTTCTATAACCTGGTACACTTTCTCTAGCTGTTTTTCAGTAATCACATAAGGGGCCTGAATATAAATGGTGCTCCCTAACGGCCGTAAAAATACGCCATGTTCCATAAAGAATTTAAAAAGTTTATCACGAAGATTTCCATAACGTTCCATTTCAACATTTAGATCGAGGGCGAAAATGATGCCCAGTTGTCTGGTTGATTTTACTTTGGGATGGGTTTTTATTCTCTCTCCAAATATGTTATGAGAGCGCATAATGCGCATTATATTATTTTGAATGTCTTGGGTCTGTAAGAGTTCTATACTCGCCAAAGCTGCTGTACAAGCCAACGGATTTGCAGAATACGTGTGCCCATGAAAAAGTCCTTTGCTCATGTCGTCACTATAAAAAGCATCGTAAATTTCTTGGGAACAGGTGGTGAGCGCCATGGGCAATAACCCACCTGTTAAGGCTTTGCTTAAACAGATGATATCGGGTTTGGTTTCCAAATAAAGCGAAGCAAAATGTTTGCCTGTTTTTCCGAAACCCGTCATAACTTCATCGGCAACCGTAATAATGTTATATGCTTTGCAGAATTTTAGGACATCGTTCAATCCTTCGGCATCGTGCATTTTCATGCCAGCGGCACCTTGCACTAAGGGTTCGTACACAAAACCAGCCACTTTGTGGGTTTTAACAATAGATTCTAAGGTGTTTAAAATATCATTATGATTACTGCCATTGGGCGTTGGAATGCGCTTTACTTCTAAAAAAAAATCTTCAAACGGGCCGTTATAAACCGATAACCCTGAAACACTCATGGCACCAAAGGTGTCGCCATGGAATCCGTCCTCAAAAGCCATTAAAACAGTTCGTTTTTCACTTTTATTAAAATGATATTGCAAGGCCATTTTAATACCAATTTCAACACTGGTTGAGCCATTATCACTAAAGAACATCTTATTCTGGTTTTCGGGCAGTATTTTAATGAGTGCTTCTGATAGTTTTATGGCAGGTTCGTGGGTAAAACCACTAAACACCACTTGGTCTAAAGTCTGCATTTGTTCTACAACTCGACTTGTAATATACTCGTTGCAATGCCCATACATGCAGGTGTACCAAGATGCGATGGCATCAATGTACGCGTTACCGTCTTCATCGTACAAAACACATCCTTTTGCTTTGGTTATAGCAATTGTTTCTGGGTGCAGTTTGTGTTGGGTAAGTGGATGCCAGAGGTGTATTTTGTCGCGGTCTTTTAGTTTCATTTACGTTTGTCATTCCTGCAAAGGCAGGAATCTATTTTTATTATACCAAATTCAATTTTTAAAGAAATCATGGGATTTTTGCCTGCGCAGGAATTCATCAGCATACTCCTTAACCACATTTTTATCGAAATAAGGTTCTTCGTCAATTCTGCCAATTATAGGAACATGCGTCATTTTTTTAATGATGTCTTCGGTGGATTTTTGTTCATTTCCACTAAAAATAATGGATACATCCAACCCTTTTTCCTTTAACAAATTTAGGGTTAAAAGTGTATGGTTAATGCTTCCTAAATAATGTCTGGAAACCACAACCACTTTATAATCGGGTTTTATTAAATCAAAAACCGTTTGCGTATTATTTATGGGTACTAACAAACCACCAGCCCCTTCAATAATTAAATGGTTTTTTGTTCCGATAGCCATCGGGATTGGCGGAATTATTTTTGAAATATCTATGGAAATGCCCTCAATTTCCGCAGCGGCATGCGGACTCATGGGCGTTTTTAGGGCATAGGCGTTTGGGTGGAATTTCGATTTTGAATTTGAAACCAATTTTTTAACTTTTTTGGTGTCGCAATTATCTAATTCCCCTGCTTGGATGGGTTTCCAATAATCGGCTTCCAAGGCCTCTACCAAAATGGCAGATGCTATGGTTTTGCCAACGTTGGTAGAAATTCCTGTTATGAAGTATGTTGTCATTTCACAAAAGTAGCAAGTAGTTTTAATACTTGCGTTATTTCTTCTTTGGAATTGAAGGCATGCAAACAAAACCGCAATCGTTCTTGCCCTTCTTGAACGGTGGGCGATAGAATAGGTTTCACATCAAAGCCTGCTTCCTGAATTCTTTTAGCAACAAATTTTACCTGTTCATTCCCTAAAACAATGCAGCAATGAATGGCGGAATGGCTTTCTATAAAGCCCCTTTGTCCTGCGGACATTTCCCCAAAGGGAAAAACCTTTAAACCTAATCTTTCTATTTCAGTCTTAAAGAATTGAATATTTTTATATAATTGCTGAATAGGATTATGTAACTTGTCTCTATCGTTCAAAATGACAAGTTCATTATATGCGACATGAATGCTTGCTAAGCTGTGAGGTGGCAATGCCGTGGTATAAATAAAACTTCGGGCAAAATTTACTAGATATTGCTTTAAACCGTCGCTCCCTAAAATAGCCGCACCATGGCAACCCATGGCTTTTCCAAAGGTTACAATGCGAGCAAATACAGCATTTTCTAAATTTAAATGTTGAATCAGCCCTTTTCCACGTTCGCCAAAAACACCCATAGCATGTGCTTCATCGACCACTAAAAAGGCATGGTGTTTATTGCTTAGTTTTGATAGTTTTATCAAATCTGGCGAATCGCCATCCATTGAGAAAACAGACTCTGTAACGATGTAAATAGCTGTGTTTGATTCTGAAACAATCCCGATAGCTATCGGGACAGAATGACGATGTATTAAGTCTTCTAAATTTTCTAAATCGTTATGCTTAAACTTATAAGCTTTAGCGTTTGATAGCTGTATGCCATCACGAATAGAAGCGTGACTGTATTCATCATATAAAATAATGTCTCCACGTTGTGGTACGCTTGAAAAAAACCCAATATTGGCATCGTAACCCGAATTGAAAATTAGGGCAGCTTCACTGTTGTGGAAATTACAGATTTGTTTTTCCACTAACCCATACAATTCATGGTTTCCAGATAACAACCTAGAGCCTGTTGCCCCATTACGTTTTATATTTTTACCAATTAAAAACTCATGAGCATTATTAAAAATAACTTCATTCTCAGAAAAACCTAAATAATCATTGGATGAAAAGTCTACTAAATTGTTTTGCACCCCGAGGTATCGCAAGGCATTATCCGCTTTGCGCGCTTCGAGTTTTTGTTGTAGTTTTTTGGGTATCACAAACCAAATGTACGAAGTCTATCAGGTTTTGAAAACTTGGTATATCTAAAAAAATTGAAATTTATCTTTTTCAGCAAAAAAAATTATTGTTTATCAATAATTTTTATATATTTGTTATCGTTAAACAATGATTTTATATAATGAAAAAATTAGCTTATATAGTGTCGAAACTATTCTTTTATGTATTTTCAGTTTTATATCTTTTTATAATGGTATTTTCCATATTATCATATTTTGAATATAAATTTGACTTCCAAATTCCGTTTGTGGAAGTTTTAGAAAATCATTCAAAAGTCCATGTTCCTTTATTAGGTTTAGGCATCAATATCCCATATAATTATTCTATTCTTATTATGTGGTCTGTAATGTTATATTATGCTATTTATTTTTATGCATTTAAAGAATTTTTAAAAGTATTTATTGAAACAAACATGTTTGATGCTAAATCGTTAAAACGATTACGTTTCTTTTTTAAACTTAATGTTATTCCTTTGGTTTATATCATAATATTTACAGTTTCATTTTTGATAAGAGGTGCTAAATTTCGTCTTGAGGATGATTATTTTATTGTTTTAGCACATCTAGTAATTGCTTTTTTAATATACCTATACTTAGATGTTTTAAAAAAGGGAAAACATATACAAGAAGAAAACGACCTAACTATATAATCATGTCAATAATAGTAAATCTTGATGTTATGCTGGCTAAACGTAAAATGCGAAGCAATGAGTTGGCCGAAATTATTGATATAACACCTGCAAATCTTTCTATTTTAAAATCGGGGAAAGCCAAAGCCATTCGTTTTTCAACTTTAGAAGCCATTTGTAAAGCTTTAGATTGCCAACCTGCTGATATTTTGGTATATGCAGAAGATTAATTTTGCTGAAATTTAGAGCAAACCTAACAGGCTTAAAAAGCATGAGTTTTGTACTTTTACAACCATGTACGCCTTAGTAGATTGTAACAACTTTTATGCGTCTTGCGAACGCGCTTTTAACCCCAGTTTACGCAACAAACCCATAGCTATTTTAAGCAATAACGATGGGTGCGTGATTTCGCGAAGCGATGAAGCCAAAGCTTTGGAACTGCCTATGGGCGCACCTATTTTTAAATGGGAAGGATTTTGTAAGGCCAATAATATTCAAGTGTTTTCTTCCAATTATCCCTTATACGGCGATATGAGCAGCCGCGTGATGAAAATATTGGAACAATTTACGCCCGATGTGGAAGTGTATAGCATCGATGAAGCATTTTTAGAATTTAAAGGATTCGGAAATTATGATCTTAACGACCAGGGAACCCAAATACGACAGCGTATTTTAAAATGGACAGGCATTCCAACTTGTGTTGGGATCGCTCCAACAAAAGCATTAAGTAAGGTAGCTAATAAAATAGCGCGGAAATTCCCAATTCAAACAAAAGGTGTATATGTTATTGATTCTGAAGAAAAACGCATAAAAGCCTTAAAATGGATTAAAATTGAAGATGTTTGGGGCATTGGCCGTGGTTTAACAAAGCGTTTAAAGGCAAAAGGCTGTAACACAGCATTCGATTTTGTGCAACTTCCAGATGATTGGGTTCGAAAAACCTTTTCAATAACCGAGTGGAAACTTAAAAAAGATTTAGAAGGCATCCCTACTTTGCAATTGGACGAAGTTAAAACAAAGCAGGCCATTGCTACCACACGGAGTTTTGAATACACGTTTTCAGACCTTGAAAATATAAAAGAGCGCATCTCGACCTTTGCAACAAGTTGTGCCGAAAAATTGCGCAAACAAGGCTCAAGTTGCCATATTATTTATGTGGTATTAAGCAGCGATAGGCATAAAAAAGATTTGGAACAACACCGAGCAAGTAGAGCAGTAAGTTTACCATATCCAACAGATTCTAGCTTAATCATCAGTACCCAAGCAACACAGGCGGTAGCAAGCATTTTTAAAAAAGGCATAAAATACAAACGTGCCGGTGTTATCGTTATGGGTTTGGTGCCTACCCACAACCACCAATTGCAAATGTTTGAAAATGAAAACCCAAAGCACAAGCCTTTAATGAAGGCTATTGATGGCATCAACAAAAAGTACAGTGATTATAAAATAAAACTGGGCAACCAAGACTTAAAACGTACTTGGAAAATGCGTCAGGAACGTCTGTCTCCACGCTACACCACCAATATTAACGATATTATTAAGGTGAAAGTGGACTAATTTGAAACCGCTTATGCTATCTTAAAAAGAATTTCTGTTGAAAAAAGGGAACATGCACGATTTCAAAATTTTTCAAAAATAAAATCCATGAATAATCCCTAACGCATTTATCACAAAAAACAGTAAATTTGCCATCATTTTAAGGACGTTATGATAGACAAGATAAAAGAACTTATAGCTGAAGCTGAAGCTTTTAAAGCACAAACAAAAGAAGAAGTTGAGGCTTTCAGAATAAAATATTTAGGAAAAAAAGGGTTGTTGAACAACTTTTTTGCCGAGTTTAAGAACGTTGCAAAAGATCAAAAAAAAGAATTTGGGCAAACCATCAACACCCTTAAAAAGGTGGCTGAAGATAAAGTAAATGCTTTAAAAGAGGAGCTGGAAAGCAAAGAGGAAGTAAAAGGCATTTATGGCGATTTATCCCGCTCTGGAAATCCTGTTCAAATTGGCGCGCGCCACCCCATTTCCATCGTAAAAAATCAAATTATTGATATTTTTTCGAACATAGGTTTTAATGTGAGCGAAGGTCCGGAAATAGAAGATGATTGGCATAATTTTACCGCATTAAACTTACCGGAATACCACCCCGCACGCGATATGCAGGATACGTTTTTTATTCAAACCAATCCCGATATGTTGTTGCGTACCCACACCAGTTCCGTTCAAGTGCGCTATATGGAAAATAACCAACCGCCCATTCGTACCATTTCTCCTGGTAGAGTATATAGAAACGAGGCTATTTCGGCGCGTTCCCATTGTTTTTTCCACCAAGTGGAAGGCTTGTATATTGATAAAGATGTGAGTTTTGCCGATTTAAAACAAACGCTGCAATATTTTACCACCCAAATGTTCGGGAAATCCAAAATACGATTGCGCCCATCTTACTTCCCATTTACAGAACCAAGTGCGGAAATTGATGTGTATTGGGGGTTGGAAACCGAATCTGATTACCGCATTACCAAAGGCACTGGTTGGCTGGAAATTGGTGGTTGTGGTATGGTAGACCCAAACGTACTTGAAAACTGCAAAATAGACTCCAAGGAATACTCTGGTTTTGCTTTTGGTGTGGGCATAGACCGTATTGCTATGTTGCTCCATCAAATAAATGACATCCGTTTGTTAAGCGAGAATGATGTTCGGTTTTTAGAGCAGTTTAAGTCTGCACTTTAAATTATGGATACCTTGTTGTCTGTTTTTGGTTATTTTGATTGGTTTGTTCTAGCTATTTTATTGGTAGTCAACTATTATAAGTGGAATTCTTTTCCTCCTTTAAAAGGATGCGCTTTTATAGCAACCTTATTAATCCTATTTGTTTTCTCATTGCCAGTGGTTTCCATGTTTATTGAAATTAAATGGCAGGCAAGCTCTGGCAATGATGCGTTTAATTTGCTGAATACTTATTTTAAGTTTCCTGTTTATTGGATACTGGGAATTATTCAAATGGCGATAATCTATTTAAGAGGAAAAAAAGCGTCATGAAACGAGCATGCTAAAAAGTTTATCACACAATGAAATGACTAATAGCGAACAGTCCCGATAGCTATCGGGATGACCGTTAAAAAACAAATATTATAAACACATGAAAAAAGACATCCAAATCCCAAAAGTAGAGGGCGTTTACATCGCTATAGTAAACGAGTTTCACGATGTTTACAAAACCTTAGATTGGAACGCCTATATTATTAATGATAAAGATGTGGATCTAGAACTGGTTTTGATTGTAACTTCTGGTTATTCCGAAGAAAAAATCACCTCTACTTTTAGAAAAAAAATAGATATACTTCCAAAAAAAAGTTATGCTAAAATTGAGATGATGCAAGAGGAATTATTTGCATTGAACAACACGTTTAAAGTGTCCTATTTTGAAGGAAACTCCATGTTCGATAAAACCTATTTGTTTAGAAAAAATACGATAAATTTAAAGGCATTGCAATCTATTCCTTTAATGGAAGTTAAGGGTGTTTTGGTGAAATAAAAACCCTTCCGTCTTTCATTTTTTTAATAAAAATGAAATCCATACCGAAATAATCCCGATAATTATCGGGACGGCACAGGCTCTTCCCTTTTTAAGGGAAGGAATTACCTATCGATAAACTTTTAGTTAAATGACTAAGAAATTATTATTTTATCTTTAAATTTTAAAGGGATACGCAACCAATTCTCCTCCTTTTTTTAAGGAAGAGTGGGTTCTATTTCGACACCTCGAAATAGAAGACGAGGTGGCTGTTTTGCTCTTAAAATTATTAAAAATCTCGTTTCATCCTTCCGTCTTTCATTTTTTATCAAAATGAAATCCGCCTTCCCTTAAAAAAAAGGAAGGGATTACTTACCGATAGACCATTGGCAAAACTACTGAGAGATTCTCCTTTTATCTATTGATTTTTAAATGGATACGCAACTAATTCTCCTCCTTTTTTTAAGGAGGAGTGGGTTCTATTTCGACACCTCGAAATAGAAGACGAGGTGGTTATAGTTTTTAAAATGAGGACAAGTTTATATTCTTATTCTCTATGTTAATTTGAAGTTCTGAAGTGCGTTAGGGATTACTCATCAACTAATATTTTTAAATTAAAGAAATCGTGAATGCTTTGCATTTGTAGCGGTATCCTTTTTTGCCAATAAAAGCAAAAAAGATTTAGCGTAAAGCCCGACCTTTAGGGAACGCCCAAAAATTAATCCAACTTCTCCGTTAATTTTTTAAAGGTTTTTTTTGGGTCCTTACCTTCGTAAAGAATCTCGTAAACAGCATTTATTATGGGCAATTTTGTTTTGCTCTTGTTTTTTTCGTTGAGCAAATGGGCGCTTTTGGTGGCATAAAACCCTTCGGCGACCATACTCATTTCCATTTGGGCCGATTTTACGGTATAACCTTTCCCAATCATATTACCAAACATGCGATTTCGGGAAAAAACCGAGTAGCCCGTTACCAATAAATCGCCCAAATACGCCGAATTATTGATGTTGCGTTTCATTTTATGCATTTTCCTGATAAAACGTTTCATTTCGCGTATGGAATTACTCATTAGCACACTCTGAAAATTATCGCCATAGCCCAAACCATGTGCAATTCCAGCAGCAATGGCGTATATGTTTTTAAGCATTACGGCATATTCCACACCAATAACATCGTCGCTAATTTTCGTTTTTATATAATCGCTCGATAAACTATCGGCAATCATTTGTGCTTTTTTAGCATCTGAACACGAAATGGTTAAATACGATAAACGTTCCAGGGCAACCTCTTCTGAATGGCAAGGCCCCGCAATAACCGCAATATTGTTGGAAGGTACTTTATAGGCTTCATTAAAATGTTGCCCCAAAAGCAAACCGGTTTCTGGAATGATGCCCTTTACCGCAGAAACTATTATTTTGTTCGAGATATCCAGTGTCATTTTTTGCAATTCACTGTGGATAAATGCTGATGGAATTACAAAAATCAATACATCGGCATAATCGGCAATTTCGTTAATATCGTTACTAAGTTTTAATTGGTCTATATGAAATTCCACCGAACTTAGATAGTTAGGGTTATGGTATTCTTTTAGCAAATGCTCTTTGGTGTAAACACTGCGCATGTACCATCCCACTTCATCTAAGTTTTCGCAAAGCATTTTCACAATGGCCGTTGCCCAACTCCCTGCACCAAAAACCGCATATTTTAAAGGTTTATCCATAAATTTTTCCAGTGTTATAGCTTCAAAAATACATAAATTATATAGAATAGAGTACAAAGAATAGAGAACAAAGACAATGACAAGATGATGCGATAAACTTGAAACTTTAAACCTGAAACTAAAGAACTAAAAAAACGTGGCACGTGTTTTGAAAACCATAAAGCATAAACCCTAAAAATGTTTGATGATGAAGACTATAAAATTACTTTTGACCTTTGCTTTAACAGCAACCTTATTTACTTCTTGTTACACAGAAGTACTGGTAGATGATTATAACGATACCCCTCAAATATCCATAAACCAATTGTTAGGCTCTTACGAACTTTGGTATGTGGATATTAATGCCACTAAAGGTTTTGGCGAAACACCCTTTTTGCAAAAAGCCTTTACCATGTCGTTTAAAAACGGTAATGTATTTGCCAATAACAATATTGTCGGCCTTGGAAATACAGGCAACGGTTTTGGAATAAAAGTTGGAACTTACGATGCGTATGACATGATATTGGATGTGTTTCATACCGTGGATGGTTTTTCAACTTTTGATATTTACCAAATTGATAATAATACCATTGAATTGTACAACCCAAATAACGACACCTCGTACTTTTTAGATGGCTACCAACGAAGCAATTTCGATTATGATTTTGTATTCTACGATAATATCCATTATTTCTTGCAAGAATACAATGCTTGGGAAAAAGTGTACACCAGCAATCAGGGGGCCATAAACGAGTTTGACAACGAAAACTTTTTACAGTTTTTATCTGGGGGAAACGACTCGGAATTTAGAAGCTCGCAAGATGCCAACGGTACAAATTCAAATAATCTTTATTGGGATTATACGGGCCTTTATGGCGTTGGAAACGTAACAGGAAACACCAAGCTTAAAACTTTAACATTAGATTATGATTATTTTGACAATGAATATTTTGAATTGAGCGTTATTGATGATGGAACGATAGCATTGTACCATCCTACTTCTGGAACAACTTATGAGTTTGTGGGCAGAGGTTACATTCAATACTTAAAAACAACAAATACAAAAAACAAGACCGCAACAACAGAGAAAATGCGTAAGTATAGAAAAGAAAAAGCAGAAAACCCAAGAACAAACACAAGGGTTTAACATAAAATTTTGGTTGGTTATTTAGTTTGGAAACCGTTTAAAGATGAATTCTTTGAGCGGTTTCTTTTTTTTTGGAAGTTGAGATGCTAGGATTTTAAGGGAACAAGAAAAAAAATCACTCATGATGACACCGATCAAAAGGGGCCAAAGGGCTGTGCCAAGAAATAAAAAACAGGAACAATGCTGCGAATGGCTTGTTTTCATAAGCAGTGCCCAGAGTCTGGCAACCCATATAATCCCTATTTAATTGGCTAATTCAAAACTTCTTAAGAACCTGCCATGGATGTTACTTTAAAATTGAAAGACAAATTGATAATCCTTTTTCTAATCCGGTACCATGCTCAAAAAAAACCGTTTTTCCATTCAAATCGGCTTCGATTAAATAATACTGTCCTTTAAAATAGGATTGTTTAACGATGGCTTTCAAGTTTGATGTATTCACTTTTTTTAGTTGATGCGCATAAACAATTCCTAAATTTTCCAACTCATTAAATTCATCAAAAAAAGAAGCGACCAATTTGTTTCCTGGGTTTTTGTAGAGTTGTTGGGGCGTGCCTTTTACCATAATTTTATTATCGTGCAAAACAATCATCTTATCAGAAAAAGATAAGACATCCTCTTTATCGTGCGTAGCCACAATACAAGTTATGTTCTTTTCTTTTAAATATTTAAACAAACTTCGCCGTAACGATTGTTTTTTAAAGTTGTCGATATGGCTAAACGGTTCGTCCAATAAAATAATTTCGGGTTGTTTTGCAATGGCTCGGGCAATGGCAACACGCTGTTTTTGTCCGCCACTTAAATCCTTAACCTTAATATGGGCATAGGGCTGTAATTCTACAACTTCTAAAAGCTCTTTGATGCGTTCTTGTTTTTCTTCAGGATAAAAATTGGAAAGAAACGCCCCAATGTTTTCAGCAACCGTTATAAAAGGCATCAAATCAAATTCTTGGGATACGTATTTCATGTATTCCGGCCCGATAATCAGGTTGTGTTTCGGTCCTAAAATTTGTTGGTCTTTCCAAAAAATGTCGCCTTCGTTTAAATTGTAGGTGCCGTAAAGCAATTTTAAAAGCGTGCTTTTTCCGGAGCCACTCTCGCCAATAACAGCAACATGTTCGCCCGCTTTAACCGAAAAACCAATGTTTTTTAAAACGGGTTGTTTTTTATATTGGAAGGTAAGGTTGTTTACTTGTAACATAAATTAATTTCTCGCCGCTGAGATGCAAAGGTAAAAGTTTTAAGTTTAAGGTTCAAAAATCAAAACTCGTTAGTCGTTTTTCTCCCACAGAGATTGCACAGAGGTTTTTTCTTGCGAAGGCGCAAAGCCGCAAAGCATAACGTAACCATCTGAAAACTGAGACTGAGATTGAGACCGAAAACTGATTAATTATTACACAGAGATGCACAGGAGCGCAAAGCTATATTTATTCTTAAATTTTTATTTTATTTGGTAATTCCTTAAACCCCATATTATAAAGCGTGAATCCAAAAATATCGGCATATTGCTCAATTGTTTTGCTTACGGGAGTTCCTGCACCATGGCCAGCATCGGTTTCAATTCTAATTAAAGTGGGGTTGTTTCCAGTTTGTTTACTTTGTAATTCGGCTGCAAATTTAAAACTGTGTGCTGGCACAACGCGGTCGTCGTGGTCGCCAGTGGTTATCAATGTTGCTGGATATTCCACACCTTTTTTTACATTGTGAACGGGCGAATAGTTTTTAAGATAGTCGAACATGTCTTTGGAATCTTCGGCGGTACCATAATCGTACGCCCAACCTGCCCCAGAAGTAAACGTGTGATAGCGCAGCATATCTAAAACGCCAACGGCGGGCAATGCCACTTTAGCTAAATCGGGGCGTTGTGTTATAACTGCGCCAACCAATAAACCACCGTTGGAGCCACCTCTAAGCGCTAAATAATTTGAAGCCGTGTAATTATGGGCGATTAAGTATTCTGCGGCAGCAATAAAATCGTCAAACACATGTTGTTTTTTTAGTTGTGTGCCTGCATCGTGCCATTTACTGCCATATTCGCCACCACCACGTAAATTAGGAATTGCCAAAACACCTCCAAGTTCCATCCAAACAGCATTGGCAATGCTAAAGGCTGGTGTTAAACTGATGTTGAAACCTCCATAACCATACAAAATAGTTGGGTTTTTACCATTTAATTTCAATCCTTTTTTGTGGGTGATCATCATTGGGATTTTTGTGCCATCTTTTGAAGTATAAAATACCTGATTGCTTTCGTAATCCTCACTCTTAAAATCTATTTTAGGTTTCCAATATAAAGCGGTTTCACCCGTTTTAGGATTGAATTTATAAATGTTTGAAGGCGTATTGTAATTGGTAAACGAATAGTATAAAGCATCATCTTTCGCTTTTCCGCTAAAACCATCGGCAGTTCCTGATCCTGGAAGTTGTATTTCTTTTATTAAATGTCCTTGATAATCGTATTGTTTTACTTTTGAAATGGCATCCACCATATAATCAGCAAAAAAATAGCCGCTTCCTTTTGATGGGTTTAAAACAAATTCGGTTTCTGGAATCACATCAACCCAATGTTCTGGCGTAGGGTTAGAGGCATCAACCCAAACGATTTTTTTGTTAGGCGTATTTAAATTGGTAACAATAAAAAGTTTGCTTCCAACATTATCAATAATATAAGAATCACTATCTGTATGATTTAAAACAGGAATAAATTTGCTGTTTTCAATTGATAAATCTTTGACAAAAAGCTTGTTTCCCGAAGTGGAAACTCTTGGTGTGATTATTAAATATCGATTATCCTCAGTAACCGAAGCATACAAATAACGGTGTTTTTCTTCGGGTGTTCCACCATAAATAAGAGCGTCTTCTTTTTGGGAAGTGCCTAGTTTGTGATAATACACCTTGTGCTGATCGGTTTTTGCAGAGAGCTCGCTCCCATTGGGTTTATCATAACTGGAATAGTAAAACCCTTCATTTTTGTACCAAGAAATATTACCGAATTTTACCTCTGTAATAGTATCCCCTATAAATTCTTTGGTTTCAGTTTGCATTACCAAAATTTTTCGCCAATCACTTCCTCCTTCAGAAATAGAATAAGCCAATAAACTTCCATCTTTTGAAAAACTTAATCCACCTAATGAGGTGGTGCCATCAATAGAAAATGTGTTTGGGTCTAAAAAAACCTCTGTTTCCGTATCGTTTAGTTTTCTGTAAATAACATCGTGGTTTTGTAACCCGTTGTTTTTTGGGAAATACGTGTATTTGCCCGCAATAAAAGGCATGCCAATTTTTTCGTAATTCCATATTTTAGACAGTCGTTCTTTAATGTCGTTTCTATAAGGAATTTGTTTTAAATAATGGGATGTAAATGCGTTTTGTATTTTCACCCAAGTTTCGGTTTCCTTGCTTTGGTCGTCTTCCAACCAACGGTATGGGTCTTTTACTTCAAAACCAAAGTAAATGTCAACGGTATCTACCGTTTTTGTTTTTCGATACTTCACAATACTATCTTTATTTTCTGTTTTAAGGTTTTTACAAGCTATTGATAAGGCTAACGTAAAAAGAAGAATTATTAATCTTTTCATAATTGAAAACTTTTAGTACATAACAAAACCATTCATATCTAAAACTCAAACTTCAACTGCACACTCACACTTTTCTGTTCAGGCTTTTTTTTGGTTTCGGTGTTTAAATTAGACATGGAAATGCCCAACAACCGCACAGAATTACTCAATTTTTCTTGATACAACAACGCTTTGGCTGTTTCTAAAATCAACGCTTTGTCGCTTATAAAATACTGTAAAGTCTTGCTTCTGGTTTGTAACGTAAAATCGCTATACTTTATTTTTAAAGTCACCGATTTTCCGGAAACCTTGCTTTTCAACAATCTACGCGATACTTCATCGGCAATATGTTCCAATTTTTCAAGCATAAACACTTCAGAAGATAAATTTTCACTAAACGTACGTTCAGCAGCTAAACTTTTACGGATTCTATTAGGTTTCACTTGGCTGTTATGAATGCCTCTTACAATGTAGTAATACGATTTTCCCGATTTCCCGAAGTTCTCTTCTAAGAATTCCGCAGATTTGCCCTTTAGATCCTTACCCGTAAAAATTCCTTTTTGGTACATTTTTTCGGCAGTAACCTTTCCAATTCCGTAGAACTTTCGAATATCCAATTGCTCTAAAAAATCAATAACCTCTTCAGGATTTACTGTTTTTTGTCCGTTAGGCTTATTGTAATCGCTCGCTATTTTCGCCACGAATTTGTTTATGGAAATACCTGCCGAAGCTGTTAAGCCAACTTCATTAAAAATACGCTCCCTGATTTCTTTCGCCATTAAAGAAGCACTGGGGTTCCCTTTTTTGTTATTGGTAACATCCAAATAGGCTTCATCCAACGACAGTGGTTCTACCAGATCGGTATAATCATAGAATATTTTCCGTACTTTTTTTGAAATTTCGGTGTAACGCTCAAAATTTGGTCTTACAAAAATAAGTTCCGGACATAATTTGGCAGCCAAATTTCCAGCCATAGCGCTTTTTACACCAAATTTTCTGGCTTCATAACTGGCAGCGCTTATCACGCCCCGTTTACCGCCACCACCCACAGCAATGGCTTTTCCCTTAAGTTCAGGATGGTCCAATTGCTCTACCGAGGCGTAAAACGCATCCATATCCACATGAATAATTTTTCTTATTGGTAAATCGCTCAACATGCTGTAAATTTATGAATTCTTGCCAAGGCAGGAATCTTATTGTATTATTTAAAGCCAAAATTAATATATATCCCTTATTTTAGTAGGGTTTACAAAGAGGTACCCGCTTTTGTGGGCATAGTTATGTTAGAAATAGAACGTAAATTTTTAGTAACCTCAGAGGGTTATAAACATGAAGCTTTCAAAAAAAAAAGAATTATCCAAGGGTTTTTGAACACCCATAAAGAGCGTACCGTTAGGGTTCGGGTAAAAGGCGATACAGGTTTTATTACTGTTAAAGGACTGTCAACAAGCGATGGATTATCGCGTTTTGAATGGGAAAAGGAAATCACAAAAAAAGAAGCCCAAGCACTTTTAAAACTTTGTGAACCGGGTGTTATCGATAAAATGCGTTATGAAATTAAAGTGGAAAACCATATTTTTGAAGTGGACGAGTTTTATGGCGACAATTTGGGTTTGGTGATTGCCGAGGTTGAACTGCGTAGTGAAACAGAAAAATTTACAAAACCACATTGGTTGGGAAAAGAAGTGACCGGAAACATAAAATATTATAATGCCCAATTAAGTAAACAGCCCTTTAATGCGTGGATCAAATAACAATTTAAAATAGATAAAAATGAAACATTCATGGCTATAAATGTAATCGCACAGGGAAATGTTCATATAAATGTTACATACAACCTTTGAAAAACTACAAAAAATAAACAGATGAAAAGATACATTATATACAGTTTTGCAATACTAGCATTTATTGGCTGTAGAAAAGTTGAAAAAGAGACGGATGAAGTCATTGATGAACCACAAAAAGTAGTTGAAGATTCTTTAGCGCCAAAAGTTTTGGAAGAACCCATTACAAGAACAAGAAAACAAATTAAAGAGGATTTAAAGGCAAAAGGCTTTCAAACGTATGATTATATAGATGAAAAGACACACGATACCATTGTAATGCAGCAATATTTTATGGCTTTTTTAAAGAGCGGCCCCATTAGATCGCAAAACGAAGAAGAGGCTGCCTTATTACAGAAAGAACATGAAGCACATTTAAGAAAAATGTACGAACTGGGGTATGCCGATATTTCAAAACCTTTTGAATACAACAGCAATATTCGGAGTGTTACCATTTACAATGTGCCAACCTTTAAAATGGCAGATAGTTTAGCCCATGCCGACCCCATGGTAAAAGAAGGTCGTTTGGTAGTTGAGATACATCCTTGGTGGGCAGCAAAAGGATCTTCGCTTAGGGAATGATCAAGTTTTTAAGGATTTTAGTTTACCTAATAAACGTTATTGTAATTTTTGTTTTGTTAGGCATTCATTTTGTGGTTAAAGAAAGTAGTTACGAAACGTCGCTTTACTTTTATACATTTCCGTTGCCCATAACCATACTTATTGTTTTAGTGCTTTCTATCTTTCTTAAAAGAAGATTAAGAATATTAAATTTAATAGTGGCTGGCATATTATTAATTATTTGGTTAGGAAGAAGTTTTAAAATCCATATTCCTGAAACCATAAACGATAAAGACTTGGAAGTGGTTTTTTGGAATGCTTCCCGCAATAACAGTTTTGAAGAGTCCTTTAATGAAAACAATGGCATTCCCGATATACTGGTTTTAGTAGAATCGAAACCGAATAACATCAAGGAACTTCAATTAAAATATCCCGATTATTTCTTTTATGATTCGGGCAGGGAATTATGCGTATTTTCTAAAACCCCTACTCAAATTCTTTTTAATAAAACCTCGAACCACCAAACTACGGTTGTAAATTTTGAAACTGATGGCATAAATTTTTATGCGGTAGATGTTACAGGTAGTCAAGATGTGCCTCGTACATGGGAATTAGGTTTTGTGAACGATTTGGTTAAAAAAAATAAAAACACGATAGTTTTAGGCGATTTCAATGTGCCTTTTGAATCTAAAAACCTAAACAAACTTAAAACCAATTTTAACCACGCATTCAACAAAAAGGGTAATGGTTTTAGGGAAACCTGGTTTTGGAATTTACCGTTGCTTTCCCTCGACCATATTTGGGTTTCTAAAGATTTAGAGATTCTTAAAACCCGAAAAATAAATACTTTTAGATCTGACCATAATATGATTAAAACGTATATTAGAAAGCTAAGCACATGACAAGGATTGTTTTTGAAAAATAAATCATTGGTAATTTTCAGAATAGTTAAGACCTCACAGGTGGGGTGTCAAATTTGAAGTATCCAAAATTTAAAATTCCGTTCTCTTTTTTATCTTCAATAATGAATTTAAAAATGACTTAAAGCCTTTATTTTACTAACTTTTTAGGTTTTAAACACCGAAAAAGTTTAAAAAACAGACCGAACGATTTTTTATGAATACGCACAAATTCGACACCCCACCTCGCAGGTTTTAAATCCCGATAGCTATCGGGGCTGTGAGATCTATGTAACGCCATAACATGGATGTCAAATTTAAGTACATGATAAAAATTAAAACAACAAGTCCAAATCATTAAAAAACTTATACGTTAATAATTCCTCCCCTTTTTTTAAGGGGAGCGCCTGTGCCGAATTTATTTCGGTATGCCGATAGGCGGAGGGGTCAATAATATAAGCTATCTAAATAATGACTAGCTATTTTTACATGTACTTAAATTTGAAAAGCTAATTTGAAATTTCAATCCTACATTTAACTTCATTTCCAAATTCATCAACAACCGTTATAATATGTTTTCCCGTTTTGGGAATGAGGGCCAACTCATGGATGTCTTTTGTGCTTCCAATAAACGTTTCATCTAAATACCAAAACAACGTGGTATCTGGTTTTGAATGTGCGATTTTCAGGATCAAATCGTTGGGTTTTTCATCAAAATCCTTTGGTAAAAAAATAGTGCTGTTTTCCTCTGGATAAATAAATTCCATGGTAATGGCATTGTCTCCCAAACAATCACTTCTAAATTTGGGCAAGGGTTTGTAAAAAGGGTTTTTGGTTTTATAATAATACGCCATTAAAGGCGGCAGTACAAACCATGATTTGTGTTTAATTTGGCTCATAGCTTCGCAAGAGACATTGACTTGAAAACTTTCAGAAGCATCCAAATGCACCAATATATGAAACGGACAAGGTTTGGTTTTTAAGCCACTTAGTTGAATGAAATTTTCTTCAACTTCATCACAATTTTGGGAAGCCCTGTAACCACTCTTTTTACAGATGGATACTTCCTGCATTTCATCAAAAGGTTTTGAAAACCAGTTACTTTTTGGCAATAAATCAAACACATCAAACAAAATGGGGGCTGCTGCTTGCACGCCCACCAATCCGGGTCTGCCTTCGCCATCGGCATTTCCCACCCAAACACCTACAACATAATCTTTCGTGGTCCCAATAGCCCAAGCATCCCGAAAGCCAAAACTGGTGCCGGTTTTCCAAGCAATTTGTTTTGAACTGTCAAAAAACTCCCAACTTTCATCGCCTTCGGGTCGGTTCACTTCTTTTAAACTTTCATAGGTTAAATAAATGGAAGCGGCATCAAACAGGGTTTTATCAGTTGTTTTCTTTCCGAAGTCCATGGTTTCCGAAGCTAAAAAAATGGGTTCACAAAACTCGTTACTGTAATATTCGCTGGAGGTTTCAGAAAAATGGTTTAAGGTTGAAGATAAGGCTGCATAACTTTTGCATAGATCCCAAAGGTTGCTTTCGGCACCGCCAAGAATAAGCGACAACCCATAATGGTTGGCATTGTATTTTAAATCTTTTAGCCTAAGTGTTTTGAGGTAATGATAAAAACGATCCAACCCAAATTCCTGAAGCATGCGTACTGCAGGCACATTTAACGACCGCGACAACGCCCGACTTGCAGGTACGGCACCATCATAGGTTTTGTTGTAATTTTCTGGATTGTAACTCCCAAATTGCGTAGGAACATCGGCCACTAAGGTATGGGGTAAAATATCACCGGCATCCAACATGGCGGTGTAAAGAAATGGTTTTAGAATACTTCCGGTGCTTCGGGGTTTATCAATAACATCCACATCTTTTTGGTGCGCTTTATCTGTTGGCGCATTGCCAACATATACCAATACCTTTCTGGTTTTCACATCCAAAACCAAAACGGCAGCATTATAAATCCCATTTTGGCTTAACTGATTATAATGTGTTTTTATAATATAGTTAACGCGTTCTTGCAGGCGCATATCTATAGTGGTCTGTATCCGTTTACCCGTATGCAATTTCGATACCTTTTGTAATAAATGAGGTGCGATTTGTGGCAGCGGATAAGGTTTTTGGGGTAAACCTTCGGCAATGGATAACTTATAGGTCAACCCATCTATGATTTTATTGTCTAAAAGCTTTTTAAGCAGCAGGTTTCTTTTTGTAATCAATCGGTCTTGGTTTTTCCCGGGATAAATCAAGCTCGGGGCATTGGGCAACACAGCGAGGGTGGCACTTTCTGCCCAAGATAATTCATTGGCATTTCTATTAAAATACCGCCACGAAGCCGCATCCAATCCAACCACGTTGCCACCAAATGGTGCGTTGCTACTGTAATAAGCCAAAATTTGGTTTTTTGATGCCCTAAATTCCAATCTTGTGGCAAGAATAATTTCGATGGCTTTTTCAAAATAGGTGCGTTTTTGCCCTTTTCTTGAAAGCCGAATCACTTGTTGCGTCATGGTACTTCCACCTCGTTTTACGGTTTTCGATTTAAGGTTATCCCGCAACGCCTTAAAAATGGAGATAGGATTAAAACCAGGGTGTTTATAAAAGTATTCGTCTTCAAACTGAACAATACAGGTTTTGAATTTCTCAGGAACACTATCGTTTTGAGGAAAGCGCCATTGCCCATCTTTTGCAATTTGCGCTCCTAAAAGTTCATTGTTGTCACTGGTAATTACAGTAGCTGTGGGGTCTTTAAAAAGTTGTTTTGGTAAACTGAAATAATATACCATCAAAACCACCGCAATTAGTGCCGATTTTATTTTATGGGTTTTTATGTAGGTTGTTATTTTTTTCATGTGTTTAACCCTTTACCCTTCCGTCCTGCGGACACCTTCCCTTGAAAAAAGGGAAGGAATTGTGTAGAGGTTCCATTTGGATTTTTAGTTC